>VFMC01000008.1:12048-14170 GCA_006515795.1 Acidimicrobiaceae bacterium
CTCGTTTCGTTGTGGCGTACGACGGCGAGCACTTCCACGGGTTCGCCGAGCACGGGCACACCCGCACGGTCATGGGCGTGCTCCGGGCGACGATCGAGCGGATCGTGGGCATGCCGGTCGAGCTCGTCGGAGCCGGCCGCACCGATGCCGGGGTGCATGCTTGGGGGCAGGTGGTGAGCGGAGACGTACCGGTCGGCACCGATCTCGAGCGGCTTGCCCATCGGGTCAATCGGCTCTGCGCCCCAGAGGTCGTGGTGCGTTCGGCGGCCTGGGCAGAAGGTCCGGATTTCAGCGCCCGGTTCAGCGCGGTGTTCCGGCACTACCGGTACACCGTGCTCAACGCCGCGCACCCCGTTCCCGCCCTCACGGGCCACGTGTGGCACGTGCCGGCCCTGCTCTCGTTGCCCTCGATGAGGTTGGCCTGCGATCCACTGATNNNNCCAGCCCACGCCGTCGATGCGACGCCGGGTGATGCTGGCCCAGTGGACACCAGTGCCATCGGAGTACGGCGAGCTGCTTCGCTTCGAGATCCGCGCCAACGCCTTCTGCCATCAGATGGTGCGATCGATCGTCGGCACGATGATCGACGTCGGCCACGGAAAGCTCCATGCCGGCGACGTTCGCGCCATCCTGCTCCGGCGCCAGCGCTCGGCCGCGGGACAGGTCGCCCCTCCCGACGGGCTCACCCTGTGGGAGGTCGGGTACTGATCACCGATTGGAATCGGGTGGAGGGGTCAGGTGCCGCGCAGGGTGACGAGGAACGGCTCGAGGAACGGCGCCATCGTGGGCATGGTCTCGGGTGTGCTCGTGAACGTGGCGATGTAGGCGTGGGTGGGCGACACCATGATCGATTGCAGGAAGCTCAGCTTCGGCAGCCCCGACAGGGTGCCGACCCATGTGATCACCTCGACCTGCACGCCGTCGGCACCCACTTCGCGTCGCTGTGTCACGATCTGGAAGTCGGGGGCGGCGGTCTGGATGTTGGCGATCGCGGCGGTGATGTAGGCGTCGATGCCCACGTCGCTCGGCAACACCTCGGTGCTGACGTTGACGTTGTCGCCGGCGGTCGCCCCGGGTGTGATGAACAAGGTGCGCACACCGTCGGCGGTGGTGTCGTTCCATGCCGGGTCGACCGCCATCGACCAGCCGGCCGGGTCGCTGGCGAGCACCGAGCCGGGTGGGATCGACGCCGGAGGAGGCGGAGGAGCGACGGTGACGGCGGGAACCGTCGCTGGTGGCGCGGGCGGCAAGGTGAGCGTCGCTCCGGTCGCCGGAACGGTCGACCCGCTGGGCGGCACCGTCGCGCCGGGCACCGCGGTTCCGGGCAGCGACGAGGCGGCCGGGGCGGTGACAGATGGATCGGTGGCGACGGATCCGTCGTCGTTCGACTGCTTCGTCCACGCGAAGGCGCCGACTGCCACGAGTGCCGCGACCACCGCACCGACCACCAGCGGTCGGCGCGACTTGTCGGGAGGCGGCGCTGCCGCGGGAGTGATCTGGGTGGGGGCCCAGGCACTCTGCTGCGTCGGCGGTGCTGCGGGTGGCGCCGGCGCCCATGCGCTGGGCGGAGCGGCCGGAGGAGGCGGCGGTGGCGCGCTCCACGCGGGAGGCGGGCCGCCATCGGGAGGAGGCAGGTTCGACATCGCAGAAACGGTACCAAGGCCGCCCGCGTTCCCGGTCAATCCGGAGTCCCTGCCGGCATCACCGACGACGCTTCGTCGACTTCCTGCGGCAGACTTGACCATTCCCGCCGATCGGACCCGCGCCGATCGGGTCCGCGCTGATCGCACCCGGAAGGGCGGCCATGGCAACGAAACGAGTCCTCATCTGCTCCACCCCCGTCGGCCCGCTCGGCAGCGGCGTGGGAGGCGGTGTCGACCTCACCCTGCACGGACTCGTTCTCGGGCTCGGCTCACTCGGCCATCACGTCGAGGTCGTTGCTCCTGCCGGCTCGTTGCACGTCGGCGCGACCGTTCACCAGATCCCCGGAGCTCATCAGGTGACCAGTCAGACCCAGGGGCGCGACACACCGATCTCGCTACCGCCATCGCCGGTGTTGGGGGCGATGTGGGAGTGGGCCCGAGCCCATCAGTACCACTTCGACGTCGTGCTCAACCTCGCC
>VFMC01000725.1:0-632 GCA_006515795.1 Acidimicrobiaceae bacterium
CGACGGCGACCTCGACCTGTACCTCACCAACCAGAGCCTCGCGTACGGCCCCAAGAAGCAGGACGCCTTCTACCTCAACGACAGCGACCTCTCGATCGGCGGCTTCGGCCTGAAGTTCGTCAACATCGGACTCGTGACCGGCACCGATGGGACCTTCGGCATCGGCTGGGGCGCGGTGTTCGTCGACATGGACAACGACGGAGACAAGGACCTGCTCTCCACCCGCGGCCTCGGCCTGCTCACCGCCCCGAACTACCTGTGGATCAACCACTTCCCGGCCCTCGAGCCGGACGACGTCACGGTCGCGCTGTCGGACGAGAGCGACTGCGTGCCCGAGTACTCCGACCTCTCGACCACCTGGGACAACGCCCGCGCGCTGGTCGCCTTCGACTTCGACAACGACGGCGACCTCGACGTCGTCTACACGCGTTCGCCCGTGCTCAACCAGCCGCTCACCGGCAACAGCCAGGTGGCCTTCTTCCTGAACACCCTGTCCAACGGCAACCCGTCGCTGCAGGTCTCGCTGGTCGAGGCCAACGGCAGCCGCAACACCCTCGGCGCGCTCGTCTGGCTGCGCACCGGTGGCGTCGGCGGAGCCGTCCAGATGAGCGAGGTCACCGCCGGCTCCAGCT
>VFMC01000725.1:659-1083 GCA_006515795.1 Acidimicrobiaceae bacterium
CTGGCTCGCCATCCGCTGGTTCGACGGCCAGCAGCAGGTCGTGCGCGCCGACGGCGGTCCGCCGCTGGCCGGGTTCCTCACCGTCAACCGCGCCGCGCACGACGATGCCGGCGACCTCGATGCCGACGGCTACGCCGACCCCTCCGACCTGTTGCTGCTGCAGGTCGGCATCGCCAACCCGGCCGGAGTCGACTCGGCCGTGCCGGACTGGCCGTGGCGCCAGACCGCGGACCTCGACGGCAACGGCCTGGTGGACAGCCGCGACGAGGACGACCTGCACACCCTGCTGTCGGCGCAGTTCACGGACCTCGGCAACGGCCTGGCGGGCGCCAACGGCGTGCCGACGCTCGAGGGCCTGGGGCCGCTCACTGCAGGCAGCGCCATCAGCCTCACGCTCGACGACGCCGTCGCCAGCGCGACCTGG
>VFMC01000362.1 GCA_006515795.1 Acidimicrobiaceae bacterium
ACGGCTCGTTCGTGATGGTCGGCAAGACGTTCAAGGGTCTCACCGACGACCTGCTGCGCTGGCAGACCACCGAGCTCCAGGCGGCCGCGATCGCAACCGAGGGCATCACGGTGTTCGTTCGCCCCGAACTGGTGGTCGAGATCGCCGTCGACGGGGTGCAGGCGTCGCGGCGCTACCCGGGAGGGGTGGCGTTGAGGTTCGCCCGGGTGCGTCGCTACCGGCCCGACAAGCGAGCTGCCGAGGCCGACACGATCGAGCGCGTGCACGGCATGCTGGCATGATGAGGCCTGCTGATGAGGCCGGCGTGATGAGGCCGGCGTGATGAGGGTGATGACGTGGAACCTGTGGTGGCGTTTCGGGCCGTGGGAGCAGCGGGCCGCGGCCATCGAAGCAGTTGTGAGCGATGTGCAGCCGGATGTGTTGCTGCTCCAAGAGGTGTGGGGCATCGGCACCGATTCGGCGGCGCACCGTCTTGCCGACCGCCTCGGCTTCCACGTCTCCCTCAGTGCACCGGCGGGTGCTGACTGCAGTGCTCGACCGCGGCAGCGGCCAGTGGCCGGTCGTGAGCACCCACCTCGACCACCGCTTCGATGATTCGGCGCTGCGCCAACTGCAGTGCGCCCACGTGCTGGCCATCATCGACGGCCTGCGCGGCGCGGCCGATACCGAGCCCCCGGTGGTGATCGGCGGCGACTTCAACGCGGTGCCGGATTCCGACGAGGTGCGCATGCTCACCGGTCGACGCGCGGCCCCGGTGGCCGGGCTCGTGCTCAGCGACTGCTGGGAGCATGTCGGGGAGGGCCCCGGCTTCACGTGGCGAGCCGACAACCCGTACCAGTCGGTCACGGCCTGGCCCGACCGCCGGCTCGACTACGTGTTCGTCAGCTGGCCGCGGCCGAAGCCATTGGGAACAGCGGTAAGCGCTCGCCTCGCAGGTGTCGAGCCGGTCGACGGCGTGTACGCCAGCGATCACGCGGCGGTCGTGGTCGACCTGATCAGCTCGTGATGTCCTTCGTGGTGAAGTTCGCCCATGCGGCACCGAGGAACACGATCACGTAGACGAGTTGCAACCCGATGCCTTCGTTGACGTCACGCCACAGGATCGGGTCGCGGTAGAAGTCGACGAACTTCAGCCAGTAGTGCGTGGGCAGGTAGGCCTGGATCGAGTGGGTCGCCTCGATGAGATCGAGCACCTGCGAGGCGACGAAGGCGGCGAGCGTGGCCAGGGACGCGGCGAGCGGGGAGTCGGTGCGCGTTGAGGCGAACAGTGCGATCGAACCGAGCCCGAGCATCGACCAACCGATGTACAAGATCGCCAAGATCGTGCGGATCGCGGTCTCGGCGGGCGAAAGCGGAGTGGCCGAGATCGATGAGAGCGGCTCGATCCCGAACAGCACCACCCCGGCGGCGAAGGCGACAAGGGCAACGATGATCACCGCCAAAAAGATGAACGCGACCACAGCGGTGAGCTTGGCGACCAACAGGCGGTTGCGGCTGACCGGTCGGCTGAGCAGGTACCGCAACGTGCCGTTCGACGCCTCGCCGGCGACCGTGTCGCCCCCGATCACCGAGACGGCGATCGGCAGGAACAGCGGCAAGATGATCGCCAGTGCGGCTGCGGGGAACAACAACCCGTTGTTGAGCACCTCACTGAGCAGCGCCGGCCCTTCACCCGGAGCAGGGGCCAGCCCGCTCGCCTTCACGAAGATGCCGACGACGACCGGTAGGCCGGCGAGCAGCGCGATGGTCACCCAAGTGCGCGGTCGGCGCACCAGCTTGGAGAGCTCGACGCGGATCATCTGATCTCACCGTCGCCGGTGCGTTCGAGGAAGACGTCCTCGAGGGTGCGGCGCTCCAGTACGAGCTCGCGAACGCGGATGTCGTCGTGAACGAGGGCGCGGTTGAGCAACTCTGCCGGGCGATCGCCGATGGCCACGCGCACTGTGGCGCCGTCGACCTGCTCGAAGCGGAACGGGCCGTCCTGCAGGGCACGCAGAGCGCGCTCGAGGTCGGGCGTCGTGACGCGCACCCACCCGGTAGGTGCGAGGAGGTCGGCGACGTCGTCCTGGGCGACGATCCGCCCTCCCGACATCATCGCCGCCCGGGTGCAGATCAGCTCGACCTCGGCGAGCAGGTGCGACGACAACATGATCGTGGTGCCGTTGCGCACGAGCTCGACGAACATCGTGCGCAGCTCGTGGATGCCCTGGGCATCGAGCCCGTTGGAGGGTTCGTCGAGAACGAGCAGGCGAGGGGTGCGCAACAGCGCGGCGGCGAGGCCGAGGCGCTGGCGCATGCCGAGCGAGTAGGCCTTCACCGGTCGGTCGCCGACCTCGGAGAGGCCGACACGCTCGATTGCCTCCCCGACGCGTTTGCGCCGCGTGCGCGCCGAGCCCCCTGCTCCGGCGGCGTCGAACGTGATCAGGTTCCTCGTACCCGAGAGGTACGGATAGAAGGCGGGGCCCTCCACCAGGTTGCCGACACCGTGCAGCGCGAGCTGCGCGTGGTGCGGCACCTCGTGACCGAGCACCTCGATGCTGCCGCTCGTCGGATGGATGAGCGCCAGCAGCATGCGGATGGTGGTGGTCTTGCCGGCACCGTTCGGCCCGAGGAAACCGAAGAGGTCGCCGGCGCGAACATCGAGGTCGACGGAGTCGACGGCGAGCAGTCCACCGGGGAATCGCTTGGTGAGCTCGTGGGTGATGATCACGCTGGTCATCGGCTACCTCCGAGCACCACGGAGGTGATCAGTTCGCCGACGATGCGATCGAGCTCGGCCACGCTCACCGTTCCGCTGAGCACCACGGTGAAGCCTTCGATCCGCAGGATCTGTGCGTTCACGAGCGAGGTCTCCAGGATCGCGGC
>VFMC01000363.1 GCA_006515795.1 Acidimicrobiaceae bacterium
CGCGACGCAGCCTCGGTGAGGTGCAGCCCATCGGGCCGCAGCCCGGCGTCGGTGATCAGGTCGAGATCGGCCATCCAGCCGTTCAGGTCGACCACCGTGATCACCTCGGGGCGTTCCCGCGCCACCTCCTCGATCACGCCGAACTGCACCTCGTACCGGGCCGGATCAAGCATCTTGCGCTGCTCACCCTCGAACGGCGACGCGGGATGTGGCGCCAGAACCCAGACGAGATGATCGATGCCCGCCGACAACAGATCGTCGGCCAACGTGCGGTAGTCGGCCAACAGACGCTCGCGGAACCTCTCATCGAAGGGCGCCAGCGCACCTTCGTCGTCGTGCCAGATCCGATCCTCGGCGTCGCGCATCGTCACCATCAACCACGCTGCATCGGGCTCGAGCTCGTGCGCCATCGCCGGGAGCTCCTCGTCGAGCACGGTGGCGCAGCGGCCAGCGAAGTCGATGGCGCCATCCGTCGGGATCACACCGTCACGAATGAAACCACATCCTGGTGCAGCGGCCACGCTGACCTGGGCGACGTCGGGATGATCGACGGCCCAATCGACGAAGCCCACGGCGAGCGCCTGGGCCGTCGAGTCGCCGATCACGATGATCCTCACCGGCCGGGTCGGAGTTGGCACCGTCAGCGGGACCAACGACGCGACCGACGCGACCGGCTCGACATCGTCGACCGCAGGCGGGTCGGCGTTCGTCGAGCCGGGCTGAGCCGCCGCCGAGGTGGTGGTCGAAGGCGCAGCAACCGGCGCGACAGCCGGCGCGGCAGTCGATGTGGCCAGCTGCAGGGCCACCAGCGGGCCATCGACGGGCACGATCGCGGCAGCCGTCACATCGACCGCCGTGGTGGTGGCCGGATCGACAACCACGGCCACGGCGAAGGCCACGAAGGCAGTGGCCGCCAAGGCGGCCACCAACGGACGTGCCGGTACCGGCGACCACTCCCTGACCGGGCGTTCCACGATCGCCGCAGACAGCGTCGCCACCGCGACCGTCGCAGCGATGCGCACCGCCAGCAACGCCACACCATCGAGACCGAGTCGAGCATCGGTGAGCGCGGCAAAGATCGGCCAGTGGTACAGGTACAGCCCGTAGCTGATGGTTCCCACCCAGACCACGGGAGCGAGCGACATCATCTTGCGCACCACTGAATCGTGCTGCACGCCGACGATCACGGCCGCGGTGGCCAGTGCGAACACCGGGAGCCATCCGGAGTACGCCGGACCGCTCGCCGACGACCACGTGGCCGCCGCCCAACCGATCGCGATCAACCCGACCGCCGTGACCGCTCCGGCGTAGCGCGGCGCGGCGAAGCCGGGGACGGCGCGATACCGCTGCAGTGCCGCGGCGACAGCGGCACCGACGAGGATCTCGCCAGCCCGAGCCGGAGTCGACCAATAGGCGGCATCCGGCCCCCAGGTGCCGGCGATGACCGGCGCCGCGGCAGCGGCGACCACGGCCATCCCCACCAGCCAACGCAAGCGGCCGGCCGCGGTGCTGACGCGGCCGAGCAGGGCCAGCATGACGAGCGGCCAGACCCAGTAGAACTGCTCCTCGATCGCCAGCGACCAGTAGTGCTCGAGCGGGGCGACACGCCCGAGCGTGGCGTCGGTGAGCTCGGCGTAGCTGCCGGAACCGAACAGCTTCACCCAGTTCGCTACTTGGAACAGAGCGCCGAAGGTGTCGCGACGCAACGACGACACGTTCTCGAACGCGCCGAACGAACTTGCGACCACAACTGCGGCGAGGCACAGCAGGCTGGCTGGGAGCAGCCGCTTGACCCGGCGTGCATAGAAGCGATGCAGAGACACGGTGCCCGTGCGATCGTGCTCGCGCAGCAGCAGCGCGGTGATCAAGTAGCCCGAGAGGGTGAAGAACACCGAGACCCCGACGTACCCGCCGCGCATCCACGACACCCCGCCGTGGAACGCCAGCACGAGTGCGACTGCGACCGCGCGCAAGCCGTCGAGCGCCGGCTGATACGGCATCGAGCGGCTGTCGCTCATCCGGCTGTCGTTTCTGCGGTCGTCTCTGCTGTCGTCTCGGTAGCGGTCTCGGTAGCGGTCTCGGTAGCGGTCTCGGTAGCCGTCTCGATTGCCGGCTGGGTTTCTTCGTTTCGCTTCGCCCACGCGGCGAGGGCCGTGGCTGCGAACACGACGACCGTCGGCTCCATCGACGACCTGATCCGGTGACCGCCGTAGAACACGATCGTCGTGACCAGCACAGCGACGACCGGCAGCAGCAGGATCTGGCGATCGCGCCGGCGAACCCGGCGAAAGCCGAACAGCGCGACGACCGCAAGCATCCACCAGGCGAGGATCCCGGTCCTGGACGCCCACCGGGACCGCTCCTCGCCGACGTCCTGGTCGACGAGGCTGCGCAGGCCGTAGAGATCGAAGGTACGTCCCAATCGAGCGGCGACCACGCCCGGCAGCTCGCTGAGGTGCCCGCGGGCATACGCGA
>VFMC01000726.1 GCA_006515795.1 Acidimicrobiaceae bacterium
AAGCCGATCTACGAAGAGCAGGTGGTGGTCACGGCGTCGAAGATCGAGCAGCAACTGGTGAACGCGCCGGCGACGGTGTCGGTGGTGAGCGCAGACGTGATCGCCTCGACACCGGCCACCAACTACGCGGAACTGTTCCGCTCGGTGCCCGGTGTCAACCTGTCGCAGACTTCGGCGCGTGACTTCAACATCACCATGCGCTCGGCAACCTCCACGCTGGCCACCTCGACGCTGGCGCTGCTCGATGGCCGCAGCCTCTACCTGGACTTCTTCGGCTTCGTGGCCTGGGATCTGCTGCCGGTGAACCCGACCGAGTTGAAGCAGATCGAGGTGATCCGCGGCCCGGCGTCGGCGGTGTGGGGCGCCAACGCCATGAACGGCGTCGTCAACTTCATGCGGTGTGGGGCGCCAACGCCATGAACGGCGTCGTCAACTTCATCTCGAAGACGCCGCGGGAACTGGACGGCAACAGCGCCACGATCTCGTTCGGGACCTTCGACGGCGATGCCGCGAACGGCGAGAAGCTGGGCAACGGCGCGATGTTCGGCGTCAACGCCACGCACGCCCGCGCCGTCAACGATCGGTGGGCGTACAAGATCTCGGCCGGTGGCTACACCTCGGACGCCTTGCCGCGTCCGACCGGCGCCATTCCGAACGGCACCGGCACGCAGTACCCGTCGTTCGCCAACCAGGGCACGACCCAGCCGAAGTTCGACACCCGCGTCGACTACGACGCTCCGGACGGCAAGTACAAGCTCGCCATGGCCGGCGGTTACTCCGGCACCGACGGCATCATCCACACCGGCATCGGTCCGTTCGACATGACCGGCGTCAGCGTGAGCTACGGCACCATGCGCTACGCGCGCAATGCCTTCAAGTTCAACGTTTTCACCAACATCCTGAACGGCGATGCCACCGGCCTGCTGGCGGTCGGCCTCGACGGCAAGCCGATTCCCTTCAAGTTCGACACCAAGACCTTCGACGTCGAGGTCGGCAACATCAACACCTT
>VFMC01000727.1 GCA_006515795.1 Acidimicrobiaceae bacterium
GAGCCGTTGAAGCCGAAGTCGAAGGTCACGTCGACCACGTCGCACGCGGTCGCGTTGATCGCAGCCCGCGCCGCCGTGAACGTCTCCTCGTTCGCGTTCATCGCGCTCGATCCGCCGAAGCTCGCGACGTACGGCGACGTGCCGCCGGCGAACGTCCAGCCCGCCTCGCTGTCCATGTCGTCGGGCCCGCCGTTGGCAGGGACCGTGTACGGGGCGGCGATGCCGCTCATCAGGACGTTGTCGACCCAGACCGCGCGGTCGCCGGAATTCATGCGCAGCCGCCAGGTCACGGTCGCGGCGCCCATCGGGACCGCGATGCAGACGTTGCGGTTGTACAGGTGGGTCGTCGCCGTGCCCTCCCACGTGCTGAAGTCCATGTTGAACACCGTCGAGAACGCTCCGGCGTCGAAGCGCGCGTCCCAGCGGATCTGCTCGAACGCGTTCGCGCTCTCCTGCGCCACGTCGAAGTCGACGCACACCTCCTGCAGGCCGACGACGCCGCGCACGACCTCGGCCTCCCAGTTGCCGCCGTCGGCTTGCAGCGCGTTCGACCCCGGCGTCGAGTCGAAGCTCGGTGACCCGGACACCACGACCCACGGGGAGTCGAGGCTCCCGTCCGAGAAGTTGGCGTCGCGATGCACGAAATGCGCGACGCCTCACCGTCGACCCCGATCAGGCCGCCGGTCGTGAGAGCGAGCGTGCAGGTCGACGCGATCCCCGACGATCCGGTGGCGGGGCAGCTCGTGACCAGGCCCGTCGGCACCGCGCCGCACCCGGTCGGGCCGACCGCGTACTCGATCGGGTTGCAGATCTGTGCCGCCGCGCAGAGCGCCTCGCTGCGGACGTTGCACGCATCGGTCGGCTCGTCGCACAGGACCGTGCAGCTGTAGGCGTCGGCGACGCACGGAGCGGCGCCGGCGGTGCACATGTCCATCGCCTCGCTACAGACCTCGACGCCGTTGCAGAAGAGGCCGTCACCGCAGCCACGCGAGGGGCCGCCGCACGCCCCGGCGGTGCACGTGTCGGGCGTCGTGCAGAAGAGGCCGTCCGAGCAACCAGTCCCGTCGGGCTGCGACGCGTCGGCCGGGCACGTCACGCCAGCGCCGCTGCAGGTCTCCGCCACGTCGCACGTCCCTGCCGACGC
>VFMC01000728.1:0-458 GCA_006515795.1 Acidimicrobiaceae bacterium
GCTCGAGGAAGGCCGTGCGCACCACCAGATAGACGTAGGGATAGAGCACGCACGAGAACATCACCACCGCCCCCGGCAGCGTGCGCACGTCGGGAAACCAGTAATCCGCCTTCGACCAGCCGAAGGTCTCGCGCAGCCCCGTCTGAACCGGCCCGACGAACTGGAGGAAATCCGTATAGGTGTAGGCCAGCACGTAGGCCGGCATCGCCAGCGGCAGCAGCAGCGCCCACTCGAAGAAGCGGCGGCCGGGAAAATCGTGCATGGCCGTCAGCCACGCCATGGTCGTGCCCATGCTGCCGACGCCCAGCGCCACGCCCAGGCACAGCCAGAGCGAGTTGGCGACGTACTCGGGCAGCACCGTCGCGGCAAGGTGGCTCCAGGTATCGGACGTACCACCGGCGAACAGGTTGGCGCCGACCGACAGCACCGGCAATGCGACCAGCGCGGCGACGAGGAAG
>VFMC01000728.1:504-1128 GCA_006515795.1 Acidimicrobiaceae bacterium
CGGCCGCCAGTCCGTCGTCGACGACCTGTCAATCTCCCTCGAGGAGGGCGAGATCGGCTGCCTGCTCGGCGGCTCGGGCTGCGGCAAGACCACGGTGCTGCGCCTGATCGCCGGCTTCGAGCGGCCCAAGGCCGGCGAGATCCGGCTGCGCGGCGCGACCGTCGGCAGCCCGCAGCGGCAGCTGCCGCCGGAGCAGCGCCATATCGGCATGGTGTTCCAGGACTACGCGCTGTTCCCGCATCTCTCGGTCGGCGACAACATCGCCTTCGGCCTGAAGGAAAAGTCGGCTCTGGCGGGACGGCGACGCGTCGCGGAACTGCTCGACATCGTCGGCCTGGGCGGCCACGGCGGCAAATTCCCGCACGAACTCTCGGGCGGCCAGCAGCAGCGCGTGGCCGGCCGGTGGTAGAGGTCGTAGGGCGTGTCCCACTGCTCGATGCGGCCACGGTGCATGATGCCGACGACATCGGCCACGGCGAAGGCCTCGTGCTGGTCATGGGTGACGAGGATGGCGGTGGTGCCGCTCGCCTTGATGATCTCGCGCACCTCGAGCGAGAGGCGTTCGCGCAACTCGACGTCGAGGTTGGAGAACGGCTCGTCGAGCAGCAGCAGGTGAGGGTGCGG
>VFMC01000364.1 GCA_006515795.1 Acidimicrobiaceae bacterium
TTCGAGGTCCCCGACACGCTCACCGTCATTCTTCGGCTGTCGGGCCAGCCGGAGCCAACCGAGTCACACATCGTGCTCACCGATGCCGGTTACCAGTGGTTCACGATCTGCACGTAGGACGCGAGGCGCCGCCAGCGGCCGTCGAAGGCCGCACACGCTCGGGCTCGCGGACCTCCACCCCGAACCGGACCTCGAGTCCTCATCGATGCTCACCACCAGCTGCGGATCCTGAGCTTCGGCGAGGGTGTGCAGAACGGCTGTTTGGAGTAGAACCTCTACTGTGACCCTGTCGACGGTGCATCCGGTGCGCTCGCTGCACCACGACGTCACCGAGCGGCCGTTCATCGTGATCTGGGAGGTCACCCGGGCCTGCGAACTGGCGTGCGCGCATTGCCGGGCTGACGCCGTCCGTGAACGGCACCCGCGCGAGCTCTCCACCGACGACGGTAGGGCGCTGCTCGACGACCTCGCCTCGTATGGCCCGCCGCGACCGATGGTGGTGCTCACCGGTGGCGACCCGTTCGAACGTCCCGACCTGGTGGATCTGGTGGCTCACGGAACATCGCTGGGGCTCAGCATCGCCCTGTCACCTTCGGTGACCCCACGACTGTCGGAGCCGGCCCTCATCGAGCTTCGCGACGCAGGCGCCAAGGCCGTGTCGCTCTCGCTCGACGGCGCGACTGCAGCAACACACGATGGGATGCGCGGCGTGCCAGGCGTGTTCGATGCCACGATCGCGGCAGCGCGCACCGTGCACGAGCTCGGCCTGCGCCTGCAGATCAACACCACGGTCACAGCCGCCAACGTCACCGAGCTGCCGGCGATACTGCGCCTGGCCCTCGATGCGGAAGTCACGCTGTGGAGCGTGTTCTTCCTGGTGCCCACCGGACGCGGACGGCTGCTGGGCACTCTCGATGCACTGCAGGCGGAGGAGGTGCTCCACTGGCTGCACGACATCTCCGATCTCGTGGCCGTCAAGTCAACCGAGGCGCCTCACTATCGACGCATCGCGATCCAGAGGGCGGCCGTCGACGATGTCGAGGTGGCGTTCCCCCCGGGTCCATTGCGGTCGGCCCTGCGTCGCGCCACCGGCGAGTTGATCGCCGCCCAACGTCCGGTTCCGCGCCGACCGCGACCGCCGCTCGACGTGAACGCCGGTCGCGGTTTCGCGTTCATCGACCACCTCGGCACCGTGTTCCCCAGCGGGTTCCTGCCTGTGCCCGTCGGCTCGGTGGGCGACGCCTCGTTCTCCGCCATCTACCGCACATCGCCGATCCTGCGTGAGCTGCGCGACCCTGAAGCGCTGCGCGGCCGTTGTGGTCGGTGCGAGTTCCGCACCGTGTGCGGTGGCTCTCGTTCGCACGCCTACGCCACCACCGGCGACCTGCTCGCCGAGGATCCGATGTGCGCCTACGAGCCGGCGCCATCAGTCACCGCGTCGCCCGCCGACAGACCGGTGCCATGGAGTTCGTGATCGCCCGCAACCCCGATGAGGGGTCGTCGCTGCCGTACCTGGTGCGCCTGCCGCTGGGTGCCCAGGGCGTGGCGTTGAAGGTGCGCGACACGTGGCCACGCACGGCCAAGGTGTACTGCCACCGCGCCGACGAGTGGCCCGACGAGCTCGACATCATCGAGCGGATACCGGTGCGCTCGTGCGTCCGTCGGGGCGCGGCGATCGATCTCGTGCTCGATCGCGGCCGCGAGAACCGGTCGCAGTTCGTGTTCGCAACGGCCCGCGGCCGTGAGGTGATCTTCTGGCAGAGCGCGCGAACCGCGAAGCAGGCGCGACCCGCTGTATCGGTGCCGACTGCGAGGGCATNNNTCGACAGCCACGAACGGTATCCGTGGACGTTCAGCCAGCAGCAGGCCACCACCACTCGCCGGGCGCTCTCGGCCGGCGACTACGCCGTGGCCGTCGAGGGGGCGATCGTCGCCACGGTGGAACGCAAGAGCCTGGCCGACCTCGTGTCCACGCTGACCGGCGGCAAGCTCCGCTACCTTCTCGCCGACCTGGCGTCGGTGCCTCGCGCCGCGTTGGTCATCGAGGACCGCTGGTCGTCGGTGTTCAAGCTCGATTGGGTGCGCCCGTCGGTGGTGGCCGATGGGTTGGCCGAGGCGCAGGTGCGGTTCCCGACCGTGCCGATCGTCTTCTGCGAGACCCGCCCGCTCGCGCAGGAGTGGACATACCGGTTCCTCGGCGCAGCCGTCGCCCACCACGGCGATCATCACAGCGCAACCGAGCTCGAACGGTCGCTACCGGCCGCCCGGCCGCTCCCCGCCGCGGAGCCGGCCATAGCCGAGGTACGCAGGTGGGCGATCGCCGCCGGTCTCGACGTTGCCGCGAAGGGTCGCCTCCGCCCCGAGATCTGGCTCGCCTACAGCCGTGCCAGCCCGGGCGATGGCATCATGAAAGGGTGAGTCGTCGCGGGGTCTTCCGGTGTTCGTTGGCCGCGGTGCTGTTCGGATTGTCGGCGCCCGCCGCCTCGCGACTCGCCGACGACCTCGGTGCGTTCGGCCTCGCCGGTCTGCTGTACCTCGGCGCCGCAGCGGCCACGCTCGTGCCCACTGTTCGGCACCCACCTCATCGCCGCTCGCTCCGCGCCGGGGCGCGCCAGTTGACGGTGGCAGTGGTCGTCGGGGGCGCCGTCGGCCCGCTCTTGCTTGCGGCCGGGCTGCAGCGCACCACCGCAGCAACCGCCTCGCTGCTGCTGAACCTCGAGCTTGTTTTCACCATTCTGATCGCCGGTCTGTTCTTCAAAGAGCACATCGGGCGTCGAGTTGCCAACGGCACCGTGCTGGTCGTGATCGCTGGGGTCCTGCTCGGATGGTCGGGGGCGCCGGCGGCCCGCTGGGGCGCGCTGCTGGTCGCCGGCGCGTGCCTGTGCTGGGCCGTCGACAACTCCGTCACCGCAGCCCTCGACGAGCTCGCGCCGGCACACATCACCTTCGTGAAGGGCCTCGTTGCCGGAGGAGCGGATCTCGGCATCGGCCTCGCCATCGACGGCGTGCCACCGCTCGGCGTGTCGATGTGGGCCCTCGCGGTCGGGGTGGTCGGATACGGCATGTCGATCACGCTGTGGGTCGCCGGGGCCCGCGATCTCGGCGCCGCCCGCGGTCAGCTCGTGTTCGCCACGGCCCCGTTCATCGGCGCCATCGTGGCGTGGATTGCACTCGGCGAACAAGCAACGTCGCGCGAGCTCGCCGCTGCTGTGCTCGCCGCCGGGGGTGTGCTGTTCGTGATGCGCAGTGGCCACGAACATGCGCACAGCCACGATGCGGTCGAGCACGATCACGAACACGTCCACGACGACGACCACCACCTCCACGAGCACGAGGCCGGATTCCAGGGTCGCCATCAGCACCCACACGTTCACGCCGCGGTCGGGCATGCCCATCCCCACGTACCCGACCTGCATCACCGGCACTCCCACGGGTGATCGGCTGGCCCGGCACGATTCGCGGCCGCGCCCAGTCCGACTACTCGGTCAGACGACGACCACCTTGGTGCCCACCTGGGCGAAGTCCCACAGGAAATCGGCATCCCGCACAGCCTGGCGCTGGCATCCACCGCTGAGCCGGGTGCCAAGCTCGGCCTCGGTCTGATAGGGCGAGTTGTCCTCGACGTGCAACGGGATGGAGTGGAAACCGATCGCGCCGATGTCGGTCTTCAACCAGCGCACCATCTTCGGCAGGTAGGCCTTGCCGTTCCATGCGGTGGACACGTCGGAGCGGCTGTACACCTCGTGGGTTCCGGGCAGTTCGTTGCTGTACTTGCTGCCTGAGATGAGCCACGACCGGATGATCTGGCCTTCGTCGTCGACTGCCCAGATGCGCTGGCCGGCGCGGTCGTACACGAGCCGACGACCCGAGCCGGAGCCTTCCGGAAGCGCGGGCGCATTCGACCCGGCCGAGGCGACCGAGCTGAGCGGATAGCCCATCAGGTCGACGGCGCCGGCGGAAGGCTTCGGGGTGCGAACCACGAACGATTCCTCGTCGGGCCAGATGCCCAGTGAGATCGCCGACTCTCGCCCGACCACGCCGTCGACGTAGAGGTTCCGGTCGGTCTGCATCCGCTCGACGGCGGCGAAGGTGGCCTGGTCGAAGGTTCCCGAGATGGCACCCTCGTAGAAGCCGCCGTCGATCAACGCCTGCTGCAGGCACGAGACGCTCCTGCCCGTGGCCCCCACCCGAACCGACAAGACGTCCATGAGGCAACTGTCGGCGGCGGTGAGATCGCTGCCATCGAGGTCTGGCAGCACGGTGTCGCCGGCCGCG
>VFMC01000365.1 GCA_006515795.1 Acidimicrobiaceae bacterium
TCATCGGGCCAGAGCCTGTCAGAACTCGTCGGCCCAGTCGTAGGGCAATTCGTCGGGCCCGAGATGTGGTTCGGGTGCAGCGGCGCGCGCCCGCTCGACGAACGCCTTCACCTTCAGCGGATCCTTGCGGCCCGGCGATCGTTCGACACCGCTCGAGACATCGACCCCCCACGGTCGCCCGCGAGCGACTGCGACGCCGACGTTCTCCGGAGTGAGACCGCCGGCGAGGATGTACCTCGGTCCCTCGGGGAGGTCGGCGAGCATCGCCCAGTCGAACACGCTGCCAGACCCGGGCACCGGGGCGTCGACGAGCACCATGTCGGTGCCGAACTGATCGGCGCGGCTGGCATCGGGGCCACCGGCGACCACCGCCTTGATCACCCAACGCACCTGCGCGGCGACGTCGGCCACCATTCCGGGCGACTCGAAACCGTGGAGCTGCGCGGCCTTGAGCCCCGCCCGGTTCATGGTGGAGATGACCCGGTCGGGGTGCTCGTCGCGGAACACGCCGACGGTGAGGATCTCGGGAGGCAGCCGCCGGGTGATGTCGTACACCTGCTGAGCGGCGACCTGCCGGGTGGACGGGGCGAGAACGAAGCCGACGGCGTCGGCGCCCATGGCGACCGCGAACAATGCGTCGTCCTCGTTGGTGATACCGCAGATCTTCACGAACATCGGATGCTCACGGTAACCGCGTGGGCCCGCGCCGCGAAGGATCGTTCCAGCGTGCCGTGCGTGATTTGACGAAAAATCAGCGCGGTCAGCAGTCAGCGTGCCGGCGAAGGGCGCGGATCACGGCCGCCGGATCACCCGAAGTGACCAACGTCTCGCCGACGAGCACGGCGTGGTAGCCGGCGGCTTGCAGCGCAGCCGCGTCGGCGGGCCCGCGTACACCGCTCTCGGCCACCTTCACCACATGGTCGGGGATGAGCACGGCCATCCGCGCCGCCCGATCGTGATCGACCTGGAACGTCACGAGATCACGCTGGTTCACGCCGATGAGATCGGCGCCGGCGGCGATGGCGATGGCGAGCTCGGCCTCGTCGTGGATCTCGACGAGCACGTCGAGCCCGATCCGGCGGGCGAGGTCGTTCATCTCGATCAGCTCATCGCGACCTAGCGCAGCCGCGATCAGCAAGACGCAGTCGGCACCCATCAGTCGCGCATCGCACACGTCGTGAAGCGACACGGTGAAGTCCTTGCGCAGCACCGGCAGCGAGCACGCCGCGCGGGCGGCACGGAGATCGCTCACCGAGCCACCGAAGTGCTCCTCATCCGTGAGCACGCTCAGGCAGCTCGCTCCCCCGGCGGCGTATGTTGCCGCGAGCTCGCCGGGATCGAGGCCGACGTTGAGATCGCCCTTCGACGGCGAACGACGCTTGATCTCGCTGATCACGTGGAGCGCGCCGCGACCCTTGAGCGCCGCGGTGAACCCCCGCGCGGCCGGCAACGAGGTGGTCTCGTCGATCAGCGCAGCGAGTCGCCTGCCATCGGCAGCCGCCATCTCGCGGTGGTGCTCGAGGATCCGATCGAGATAGGTGGCCATCGACGTGGTGTCGCCTTGTCATGGGTGGGTTGCGGGGCGGGAAAGCCGGGTGGAGCGACGGGGGAATCGCCGGCGGAACGGTACCAGCGTGCCACGATGTGCCCCGTGGTCGAGACCGCTGAACGCTCCATCGTGGTGATCGAGGACGACGCGAACATTGCCGATCTCGTCAACCTCTACCTACGCGAGGCCGGATTCCGCGTGCTTCTCGCCGGAACCGGGATCCGCGGGCTCGACCTGATCGAGCAGCATCGGCCGTCACTCGCCGTGCTCGACATCGGGCTCCCCGACATCGACGGGTTCGAGGTCTGCCGGCGGATCCGGGCCACCACCATGCTGCCGGTGCTGTTCCTCACGGCCCGCGACGGAGAGATCGACCGCGTGCTCGGTCTCGAGCTCGGCGCCGACGACTACGTCACGAAGCCGTTCTCCCCCCGGGAACTGGTCGCCCGGGTCAAAGCGATCCTGCGCCGCGGCGCGGCGGCGCCGGCAACGGAGTCCACCTCGTTCGACATCGGCGATGGCATCACCATCGACGTCGCTCGCCGTGAGGTGAGCTGTGGTGGCACCACCGTGGCGCTCGCCACCAAGGAGTTCGACCTCCTGGCGTTCTTCGCCCGCAACCAAGGAATCGCCCTCGCCCGCCAGCAGCTGATCGAGGGGGTGTGGGGCGCCGACTGGTACGGCGACGACCGCACCGTCGACGTGCACGTGCGACAGCTTCGCAAGAAGGTCGGCGACGACCTACCCCTGGCGACGGTGTGGGGTGTCGGCTATCGGCTCGGTTGATCGGTTTCTGCCGATCGTGTCGTTGCCAGCCGATGTTCACAGCTCGATCACATTCGAACGCGAGACTGGACGGCGATGACCCGTCGCTTCGTCGTGCTGCTC
>VFMC01000366.1 GCA_006515795.1 Acidimicrobiaceae bacterium
GCGCGAAAACGGCGAAGGCGAACGCACCACCTACACCTACACCGGCACCCAAACCACCGTCACCGACCCGCTCGGCCATACTACCGTCACCGATTCCGACAGCCTTCATCGAACCACGTCAGTGATCGATGCTCGAGGCGGCCAAACGACCTACCACTACGACACATCCGGAAACCGCGACCAGGTCACCGATCAGAACGGCCACACCACAACCAGCACGTTCGACGCGAACGGCAACGTCACGTCGCAGACCGACCCGCTCGGCAACTCCACCTGGTACACCTACGACAGCTACAACAACGTGACGTCCGTCCGCGACCCTCGATCGTCGAGTTCGACGGACACCACCTACCTGACGGTGACGACCTGGGACGGGGTGCGTCACAACAAGCTGACCGAGACCACGCCTGGCACCACTCAGCATCCGTCGGGCACCGTCACCTCATGGACCTACACCACTGGCGCCGAAGTGGCGATCGGCGGTGGCACAACACCCAGCAATCTGCCGAAAACCCGAAACCACCGACCCGTTAGGCCTCATAACCGCACTCGCGTACGACCAACTCGGCCGCGTCGTCAGCGTCACCGCCTATCCGACCACCTTCCCGGCGGGTGTCACCACGACGAGCACGCTCGACGGGCTCGGCAACGTCATCGTCCAGGACGAACCGGCAACCACGAACACGATCACCGGGCGCACGCACCGCCGACGCCTCACCACGACTATCGACGCTGCCGGCAACACCATCTCCATCACGGAGTCCGACATCGGCGGCTCGATCACCCCCGATCCCGACCGGACGACCACCAATGCATTCGACGATGCCGACCGACTCCTGACAACCACAGACCCAGCAGGCGGCGTCACCACGAGCATCTACGACGATGCCGACAAGGTCATCGAAACGATCGATGCGAACGGTCAACACTTCACCTTCACCTTCAACGAAAACAACCAACCCACGTCAGAGGTCGCACTCGACGCCGTCACCGACCCAGGCGCGAGCACCCCTCGAGACGTCACGATCACCCAAGCCACCTACGATTCGGCAGGGCGCCAAATCACCGCCACTGACCCCCGCGGAATCACCACCGAGACGACCTATGACGACGTCGGCCGAGTGACCTCCCGCACCCTTCTCGACTACCACAACCCAATCGGCGGCACCCGTGACATCCTCCTCGAGGCAACCAGCTACGACGCAGCGGGGCACCAACTCACCCTCATTCGAGGCAACGGTCTGTCGACGGAGCAACGAACATACGACCAGTCCGGCCGCCTCACCAGCAGTGTGTTCGACCCGACCGGACTGAATCGCTCGACGACCTACGTCTACGACGCAAACGGCAATCTCACTCGCCGCACATCGAGCGACGGCACCCGCACGGAAGAGGTTCGCTTCATTCTCGACGCCGGCAACCGCGTCGTCAGCGAGATCGTCGAGAACGGCACCGTCGATCTCGTCACGACTACCAGCTACGACAATCAGGGCCATACCCTCACTCATGTTCCACCACGTGGCAACGCACCCGGCGCCACCGCCGCCGACTTCCGCACGAACTACACGGTCGACCAGCTCGGCCGCACCACCGAAGCGATCTCCCCGCCTGTCTCTGTCACCGACGCCGGGACCACCACGACCGGTGTACGGCCCACCATCACGACCGGATACGACACCTACGGTCAAACCACCCACCGCGAGAACGAACGCGGAGCTGTCACCACCCAAACATTCGATCTCACTGGCCGGGTCGTGACGATCACACACCCGGCGTACTCGCCGACTTCCGGGCCGACGCTCACGCCGACCGAATCGTTCGACTACGACCCGAACGGCAACCTCATCGCGCGCACTGACCGTCGCGGGGAGACCACCGATTTCGACTTTGATGGACTCAACCGTGTCATCACCGAACACGACCCAGCGATTGGCACGGCGCCGCGAGGCGCCGTGATCACGGAGTACGACGACACCGGAAATGTCACCGCGACCGTCGACCAGACCGGCGCCCGGAACGAACACACCTACGACGACCTCAACCGCGTGCGTACTGATATCGACATTGTTCGCAACGGGACCAGCGCACCGGACGTGTACGTCACTACCCGCGACTACGACGATCTCAGCAATCTGATCTTCCTGGAGACGCCAACTGGGGCGACCACAACGGCAACGTTCAATGCCGCATCGGAGCAACTCACTAGCGCTGACCCGCTTGGCAAGACCACGACGTTCACATATGACGTGGCTGGGCGCCTGAGCTCAATGACTGACCCGCTCGGTCGCACTACGACCACCATCTACGACCTTGCCGGACGTGCGACTGCTCACCGCAACTACGACCACAACGCCGTCTTACTCACAGAGGCCACGAACACCTACGACGCCAACGGCAATCTCAGCGGCTCGACCAGCCCACGAGGAAACAGCCCCGGCGCGACCGCAGCCCACTACACCACCAGCTTCACCTACGACGCGATCGACCGTCTCACCACCGTCACCCAACCGACGAGTTCGAGCCATACCATCACCACCAGCTACGCCTACGACGCATCCGGCAACCACACACAGCTCACCGACGGGCGCGGCAACACCACCAACTACACCTACAACCCCTGGAACCTTCAAACAGAGGTCATCGAACCAGCCACCACCGCCTACCCGAACCTTGCAGATCGCACCTGGACCACCGACTACGACGCCGGTGGCCTCGCAATCACCACCCTCGAACCTGGGCCCGTCACCGTTGCCCGCACGTACGACGAACTCGGCCGCCCCACCACGGAGACTGGCACCGGCAGTGGTGTCACCGCTGCCGTCCACACCTACACGTACGACAACACCGGTCGACGCACCAGTGTCGGCAGCCCCACCGGAACAA
>VFMC01000729.1:0-1099 GCA_006515795.1 Acidimicrobiaceae bacterium
GCCTCGGCGCTCGACCCGATTGCCACCCAGCGCATCGAGGAGTTGATCTACGAGCTCAAGAAACAGTACACGATCGTCATCGTCACGCATAACATGCAGCAGGCGGCGCGGGTGTCGGACTTCACGGCCTTCTTCTGGCTGGGCCGGCTGGTCGAGTTCGACCGCACCGACAAGATCTTCACGGCGCCGGCGGAGAAACTGACCGAAGATTACGTCACAGGCAGGTGCGGCTGATGGAACGGGTGTTTCGGCATTTCCAGGACGACCTCGACGTGCTCAAGGAGCGGCTGCTGGCCATGGGCGGCCTGGCCGAGGAGCGGGTGCGCGAAGCGGTGCGCGGCCTGATGGACCGCGACGGCACCGCGCTCGACGCCGTGCTGGCCGGCGACCAGCCGATCAACGACCTCCACATCGAGCTCGACGACCGCTGCTTCAAGCTGCTGGCGCTGCATCAGCCGGTGGCCGCCGACCTGCGCATCATCGTCGCGGTGGTCAAGATCAACACCGACCTCGAACGGGTCGGCGACCTGGCCGTGAACATCGCCGAGGCGGGCAAGCGCTACCTGCGGCACGCCCCGGTCAAGCCGCTGATCGACATCCCCGGTGCTGGCGGCCGACGACACGCTCGACGCCCTCAAGACGCAGATTTTCCGGGAACTGCTGACGCACATGCTGCAGGACCCCGCCACCATCGAGCCGGCGCTGGACCTGATCCTGATTTCCCGCCACCTCGAACGCATCGGCGACCACGCCACCAACGTCGCCGAAGACGTCATCTTCATCCTGTCGGCCAAGGACGTCCGCCACACCGGCTCGGGAGCGGCCAAGGCCGAATAACGTGACGACGATGGGCGGGTGATCTAGAATGAATCGGATCACCCATGGCTGACACGCTCTCCATCACCGACAACCGGACCGGGAAGTCCTACGAAGTCCCGATCTCCGACGGGGCCATCCGCGCCACCGACCTCAAGAAGATCACCACCGGCGGCGACGATCCCGGCCTGTGCACGTATGACCCGGCGTTCATGAACACCGCCGCCTGCAAGAGCAAGATCACGTTCATCGACGGCGACAAGGGCATCCTGATGTACCGGGG
>VFMC01000729.1:1151-1562 GCA_006515795.1 Acidimicrobiaceae bacterium
CAAGATCACCATGCACACGATGGTGCACGAGAACATCAAGAAGTTCATGGAGGGCTTTACCTACGACGCCCATCCGATGGGCGTGTTCATCAGCACCGTCGGCGCCATGTCGACGTTCTATCCGGACGGCAAGCAGATCTTCAACGCCGGGTCGCGGCAGAAGCAGATCCACCGCCTGATCGCCAAGACGCCGACGATTGCCGCTTATGCCTATCGCCACAGCATTGGCCGGCCCTACGTCTATCCCGACAACGACCTCAGCTTCACCGGCAACTTCTTGAACATGCTGTTCAAGATGACCGAGGTCAAGTACCAGCCGAACGCCGCGCTCGAGCGGGCGCTCGACGTGCTGTTCATCCTGCACGCCGACCACGAGCAGAACTGCTCCCCCAGCTCGATGCGCGCCATCGG
>VFMC01000367.1 GCA_006515795.1 Acidimicrobiaceae bacterium
CGACAGGGCGCGAACCGGTGACCGCCTGGACCACGATGTGCGCGGCCTCGACGAGACCGACCATCATCAGCAGGTACCGCAACAGGTAGAGGAACGGCAGCAGGCGGGGGTTCCACAGCAGACCGATCACCGGCAGGCTGTCGCGGGTGAGGTAGACGCCGGCGACGAACGCGAGCGCAGTGATGCCCAGCCACGCGCCGTTCAGGTGTCGTCGAGCGATCGAGGCGAGGAACCCGACGACGGCGAACGCGGTGATGAACACGTCGAAGAAGTTGGTGAGCGGGAAGAACATGTCCCAGAAGGAATCGCCGGAGCCCTGCGGGCGGAAGCCGTACTTCATGTCGGTCATGTAGGCATGGTCGAACAGGAACGGCACCACCCAGAACGCCGCCAGCAAGAAGGCGGTGAGGCCCGTCGTGAGGCCGTACAGGAAGCGGGTGCGGTCCATCCAGACGAGCCACATGAGCAGCGCGCCGACGACCACGAAGATCAGCACGATGCCGTGCGAGAGGCAGGCCAGGGCGAGCACGACCGCAGCCCAGTTGCGGTACTTGCCGGTCTCGAGCCCGCGGGCGAACAGGCCGAGGCCGAGCATGGCCAGCGACAGAGCGATCGAGAAGGAGAACTCCCCCGCCATCGTGCTCTTCACGTTGCCGCCGTATATCGAGAAGCTCTCGTCGAACAGGAACAGCATGCCGCCGAGCGCGAAGAGCTCTGGCATCGGATAGCGGAACCGGGCCAGCCGACCGAACGCCCAGCACGACAGGGGCAGCGTGACGATGCCGGCAACGACGACGATCTTGAACGCGATGCCGTAGGGCAGCACCACGTTCAACGCGACGATCATGAGCGCAGGCACCACCATGTAGAAGCGGTACATCGGGAACCCCGCGTACCAGTAGTTGCTCCACCCGCTCAGCTGGAAGTTCGACAGCAGGTGATCGCGGAGGAACGCCGGCCCCATGACGTGGGCGCCCATGTCACCACCGGTCGGGGTGTTGTTCGACAACACCAGCGAGGGATGCACCACCTGGACGGCTGCCAACGTGGAGCCGCCGACCAGGAGCGCGGAGATCACCCACCGCACGATCCGCTCGGCAGGCCACGGCGCCTCGAGCCAACGACGCGGCCGGCGAACCATGCGCTGCAGCACGCGCGACGTCGGGCTCGTCGACGTCGTCTCGACGATCGCGACGCGATGGTCGGTGGAAGGCACGGGTTCCAGCAGCTGTTCGCCCATCGGCACCATCTTCGCACTGCCCGAGTCGAGAACTTCGTCACCGATCATCGGGTGGCGACCCAGATGAGACCGGTCGCATTGAACGAAGCGTGGGCGATGATGCCAAGGCCGAGGCGGCGGGTCACCAGCGCACAGGCGCCGAGCACGAGCCCGATGACCAGCAGGCCCGGGTACTCGACCGGACGGAAGTGGATGAGCGCGAACCAGACCGCGACCACTCCGACGGCGATCAACTCGTTCACGCGACGTACGAACGCTCCCTGCAGCAGGCCCCGGTAGAGCAGCTCCTCCACGAACGGTGCACCGATCACCACGACGAACACGAGCGCGACCAGCCACACCCCATCGGCGCTGTCGTACAGATCTCGGGCCGACTCCTCGAGTCGTGGTGAGGAGAACGTGTGCGGCCACAGCTCCTCGAGCGGCCAGTACACGAGACGCACCAGCACCAGTTGGGCCAGCACCCCGACCGGAACTCCGACGAGATCGATCGGCCGCACCGACAGGCCGTAATCGGCTCGCCAGCTCCCGAGCCCGAAGCGCACGCCGACCAGGCGGAGGGCGACGAGGATCGGGATCCACAAGGTCAACGCCGCCACCAGGGTGACCCACACCGGAACCCGCGTATCGGCGCCGTCGTAGCCGAGGGCGGCGACGAGCGAAGCGCCGGCAACGTTGCCGAACAGCCAACTGCCGAGCCACGTCGTGGCCGCGATGCCGACCGTGATGCGGCCCTGCCCGTCGCCGATCCGGACGGCGGGGGCACGGGTCGTCGCCATCGACCTGGCAGGTTACCCAGGGCGCGCGACGATCAGGGGGTCACCCGGCGAGACGATGCTCGCGACCTCCGGCCACGACGGTTCCGAGCCGTAGCGATGATCGACGATCCTCGAGCCGCCACCCGTTGGGCACCGAGAGCCTCGCCGCATGACGCGGGCACAGGTCGTAGGAGTGCGGATCGCGCTCCTCGCTGAGATCGTCGATCCACACCAGCGCCCGACCGTACTGGTAGGTGAGCGTCGACTCGGCGTGGGCCGCACATCCGGTTCGCGAACAGTGCCGTGCCATCACCGAGACGGTACCGATCCACGTCGGATCAGTGGTGGATGCGCCGCCGCGCCCGAGCCGGGTCGGGTGGGCCGAACGCCACACAGGCGGGTGATGGCCGTAACATACGTCCATGAGCAACCTG
>VFMC01000368.1 GCA_006515795.1 Acidimicrobiaceae bacterium
CGTGGCTCATGTCGTGCGACGCGGTGACCGCACCCGACGAATCGAGGGTGTTCGTCTCGACGCCGAGCACCACTTCCGCGGTGTAGGTCTTGCCGAGGACGGTCAGGAACCGCAGGAGCCGGGTGACGTTGCCAACGCCTACAAGGAGCACTCCGGTCGCGTCGGGATCGAGCGTGCCGGCATGGCCGACGCGTCGCTCGCCGAAGTGGCGACGGCACAGGCCGACCACGTCGTGGCTGGTGATCCCTGCCGGTTTGTCGACGACTGCCAACCCATGGGTCGCCGCCGGACGACGTCGCGCCATCAGTCGCCGTCGGCGCGGGGATCGCCGCGCTCGTCGTGATCGATCCCCACGGCCTCGGGCCGGTTGGGCAGGATGTCGGACGATTGCAGGAGCCGCTCGATGTGTTCGGCGGACCGAATGACTTCGTCGGGCTTGAAGGTGAGGATCGGGGTCTTCTTGGCACGCACCTGGCGACCGATCGAACCCTGGATGCGAACCCGGTGGCTGTGCAGCGCCAAGAGGATCTCCTCGTCGCCGTCGGTGCCGCGCAACGAATCGAAGTAGACGATCGCCCGGTTCATCTCGGCATCGACATCGATCGCCGTGATGGTCACCAAGTCGAGACGTTCGTCGTCGATCCGGGTCAGTTCCTCGGCGATCACCTCACGCAGCGACTCGTTGAGGCGAGCGGTGCGCGGATAGCGGTGGGTGGTGGGTCGGGCCGTGCGTCGGGGGCGACTCATGGCGAGCACCCTACCGAAACCCACCCGAATGCATCAGCCAGTCGGGCACGTTGGTACGAGCCCGTACTCATCGAGTACATCAACCTCGAAGGTTGCATCACGTGCCGAGCGTGCGTCGGCGCGAGGTCTCGCACGCCCCGCCATCACCCATACCTGACGCATCCATCGGCTCGACCACCGCGCCTGCATGCTCGCGGGTCAGTCGCCGTTCGCCTCGATCACGTAGTCGATGATCCGCTGGATCTCGGCGTCGGTCAGCACGACCTCGGCGTAGATGGGCATACCTTTAGGGCCGCCGCGGACGGCATCTACGACCTCCTCCATATCGGACATAGTCGAGTCGTTCAGCTCCCCTCCGATGGTCGCCCCGCGTCCGCCGATCCCGTGGCACGACGCGCATCCAAGCTGGATGTACAGCACCTCGCCGCCTACATCCGCCGCGTGATGTGCGCCATCGCCTTCATAGTCGAGTTGTTCGCCAACGTGAGCGGCCGGTGCGCGGTCGAAGGGCTCGGTAGGGGAAAGATTGGCATGGGTCATCGGTTGCGTCAGTACCACCGTGAACATGCCAACAGCAGTGAATGCCACGAACCCCACCACCAGGTACGGCACGGCGCGAGAGACATTCTTGGATCCAGTGCGAGCGCGGCTGACGATGAGCAGTTGGCTGGCGGCCAAGATCAGGAAGAACCACACCAGGCCGATTACGACGACGAGCCACGCGACATTCACGAAGCCGACATCGACACCCGATGACGTGACATATTGCTGTGGTCCGGGCAGCACGATCAGGTCGAACTCGGCGGTTTCTGTGCCGTCCGGCCCCTCGTACTCGATCCGCAACCGCTCGAGTTCCCCGCTCGCTGCGTACTGCACGAACTCAAAGCTGACCAGACCAGCCTCGTCGGTGGTTCCCCGATCGAGTTCGGCGAAGCCCGACACCCCGCCAAGTTGGGCAACGCGGCTGACTACGACGATGGCGTCAGCGACGGGCTCACCGGCGTCGGTGATGGTGGCGGTCACGATCACGGTTTGGCCAACAGCGGACTCGTTGGGGGCGTCGATCGCGATGTCGGCGGCTCTCGCTGGACCGGCGAATGCCAGAACCACCCCGCAGATGGTGCCTAGCACCACACCAACGAAGCGCGGTCGCACCCGACGTAGGTAGGAGACCTGCTCGGACCTCATGACACCACCCCCACACGCTCGGTTGACTTGGCTTTCGTACGTTCGGCGTGTTCCTCCTTCATCTCCCAGATCGCCAGGATCGGGAAGAACTTCGTGAACAGCGTCAACAACAACGAGAACAGCGCAAGTCCGGCGGCAAAGATCGACCACTCGATCCAGGTCGGCGCGTAGCTCGCTGCCTCGTAGGACATCAGCGGCACCCGCATGCCAGCTACCACGATGAAGTATCTCTCGATGAACATCGCGACGACAACGAACGCCGACGCGATCACCAGTCCCGTGATGGTTCTAGTTCGCTTGTAGGCGACGATCACTATCGGCAACACAAGGCCGCCGAAGAAGTAGAACCAATACAAGGGGGCGAAACTCGTGACAAACAACTCACGGAAGGCAAACAGGTCGTCCTCCGATGGGTGATAGCCCTTGGTGATGAATTCGGAGGCGTTCGCATACAACATCACCATCGCAGCCGTCAAGAGGAGGTAGCCG
>VFMC01000369.1:0-801 GCA_006515795.1 Acidimicrobiaceae bacterium
CCGTCGACCCGTAGCGGCGCACGGGGCTACCGCCACCGCCGTCGAAGATGGCCGCCACCGGGTGCGTGAACGAGACGACGAAGGTTGCATCGGGGCGCAGCACGCGGTGCACCTGGCGGAGCAGGCGCGGCAGATCGTCGATGTCGTCGAGCGTCTGCGTGGCCAGCACCAGATCGACGGATCCGCTCGTTGCGAAGCCCAGGTCGGCCAGTTCGCTCTGGTGGCACTCGACGCGTACCTCGGCCGCATCGGCCGCCCTGCGGAGATCGGCGATGCGTTGCGCGGATGGATCGGCGGCGATCGCCTTGGCACCGGCAAGGGCGAGCACGATTGCGTTGGGCACGATCGGCGGCGGCGCAGGTGTGGCGCCCAGTTCGATCACGCGTTTGCCGGCAACGTCGCCACACAGACGGAACTCACCGTCGTCGGCGACACCGCGACCGAACCACACGTTGTTCATGCGCACAGTGTGTCCGATCCGACGAACGCGGCTGCGGATCCATGCCACCCGACGATCTTGTGGTTGTCGGTAGCCTGGTGGTTCATGTCGGCATCGAGTCATGAGGGTGCGTTCTCGGCCGGGTCGCTGCGCGGCGCCGCCCGCGGCGTGGTCGACCACCGCCTCGCTCGGCGGCACCTGATCAACGAGTTCCAGCGGGGCCGTCTTCGTCGGCACGAGATCTGCGATGCCCATCCCGAGCTGATCCGGGCGGCGCGCAACGTCGGGTCGGAGAGCCGCGTCACCTGCCCCATCTGTCAGGAGGTGCCGTTGCGGCTCGTCACCTACGTGTTCGGTTCGCG
>VFMC01000369.1:815-4713 GCA_006515795.1 Acidimicrobiaceae bacterium
CGGGTCGCGGCTGCCGTCGCACGGGCGCTGCGTGGGGACGGCCAAGGAGATGGCCGCGTTGAACCAACGATCCGACGACCTCACGGCCTACGTCGTGGAGGCGTGCATCGAGTGCCGGTGGCATCATCTGTTGCGTGTGTTGCCGGTCGGCGGCCGGCGCCGCAAAGCCGCTGGTGCCTGACGCGACTCGATCTGAGCGTGCGATGAAATCACCCAAAATGCTCCAGGCCGCACTGTTGGCGATCACGATTCCCCTCAGCGCGTGCGGGCCGACGCGGTGCTCATCATAAATGAAGCATCGCTGGCCCAGTCGAGTGTTCGACGGTGATCATCGTCAATGCGTTGGACGGATCCATCCCGAGACGTCAAGAACGAGAAGTACTGTCGTACTCGGATAGCGGGCGCTCGTCGTGTACCGACGACGTCGCAGGCAAGGATGTGGACGAATGGCCACTGGATCCAGCAGAACCATGGTGAAGGGATGTGCCGCGGCGCTTCTCTCGGCCGCACTGACACTCTCGGGCTGCAGTGGCAAAGCCGACGCCGACTTCCGGCTCGCTACTCCTGCGGAGGTCTCACCTCCTCCCGGCTCACTCGACCGGCTCGCCAAGACGCTACGAGTGAAGTTTGGCCACCCGGACCAGGCGAGGGTGAACACGGCGATCGCTTCAGATGCAGCCGGCGCCGCGGCTGCAACGGAGTACGGCGCAGAGCTCGGCGATGCAAAGCACCATCAATACCTCCAGATCGTCATGGGTGGTGATGACCAGGGTGGCATTGCTGATGGCACTGCTGTCTGGATCGTCGTCTTCACTGACCTCTCGATCCCCGTACTTGGGCCGGGGGTGTCAAGTCTGACGCCGTCATTCACAATGTGTATGTCTTGGTCTCGGCCGAGTCCGGAGACTTCATCAACTCCGTGTACACGGACTGACCTGAGGGTTCACGTCAGATTGGTTGGGCGTTGATGGTGAGCCGGTGGTGGTGGGGCTAGAAGGGGCTCAGGCCGAGGCGGTTGCGCACGGAGATGGCCTCGCCGACGTGCGACTGCCCGTGGCCGAGGATCGGCCATTGCACGAACCAGTTCACGGTGCGGCCGGTCCACATCGAGTAGAGCCAGTCGAACTGGGTGCGGTCGAGTTGGGCGAGACGGTCGAGGCGACGGCCGGTGTCGGGAATCGAGTCGAACGCCATCGCCGAGATGCGCTGAAGCCACCGCTCGCCGGCAGCTAGAACGTCGTCCACGTAGTTCATCAGCGGTTCGGCTGTCAGTACGGCGGTCACGGCCGGCTGCTCTTTCTCCGATACGCCGGCGCCGGTGTCGGCCGAGGAGAGGCCGAGCGCTTCGCGGTGCGCCATGAACAGTGGCGCCTTGTTGCGGATGGCCGTGTTGAGCGCGAGATCGTGGTGGCGAGCAAGGTGGAGCATGATCCATGAGATGCTCGACCCGCCCTGGTCCGCCAACTCGTGCCAGCGGTCGGTGGGCACCTGTTGCACCACCTGTCGATCCAGCCGGGTACGAAGATCACGGTGTGCGTCGAGCAACCAGGCGGCGAGGTCCATGGGGCGAACCGTAATCCGCCGGTGCATGGCCCGAGTTCACGATCACGACCGACGGAACCATGCGACACCGGTGGCGTACAACGGGTGACATGTCACGAATCACCCGTTACGCTGGCCAGGTCATATTCACCCTGCCCCACCACGGGGCCCCGCGGCTGCAGGAACAGCATCGGGTCCGAAGGGAGGTTTCACACGCATGCAGCGTGCCTACGAACTCATGGTCATCATCGATGGTGATCTCGAAGACGCCGCCGCCCGGGCATGGATCAAGTCGGTCACCGACTCGATCGCCGCCGCCGGCGGGTCGGTGCACGGCAAGCCCGACTGGTGGGGTCGCCGTCAGTACGCCTATCCGATCAACAAGAAGGAATTCGGCTACTACGTCGTGTTCAACCTTCATGCGGCCGGTGGCGCCTTGAACGAGCTCGAGCGTTCGTTCCGTATCGCAGACGACATCGTTCGCCACAAGCTCATCCGCCTGCCCGATGCCGAGGCTGCTCGCCGCGGTCTGTCGGACGCGGCGGCCTGATCGGGCTCACCCCCGGAAGGAGGCCATCATGGCCGACAACACCGTCACCGTCGTAGGAAACCTCACCCGCGATCCCGAGCTCCGTTTCACCACGGGCGGCAAGGGCATCGCCAGCTTCGGCCTCGCCGTGAATCGCCGCTACCAGCAGAACGGCGAATGGCAGGAGAAGGTGTCGTTCTTCAACATCAGCGCCTGGGACCAGCTCGGCGAGAACGCTGCGGCGTCGCTCACCAAGGGCACCCGCATCATCGTCACCGGTCGACTCGAGCAACGCGAGTACGAAACCAGCGCCGGCGACAAGCGCAGCGTGGTCGAGATCGTCGCCGACCGGTGGAGCGCACGCAGCGCACCAGTCCCGAAGGTGGCGCATCGGGGGCCCAGCGTCCCAGCGGCGCCGCACCGGCACCCGGCCGCGCCGCCGATCCTGTGTACGGCGACGAAGAGCCGTTCTGACCGTTCACCGAAAATTCGATTGTCTGAACTGAGAGACCAATGACCAGCAAGAAGAACAAGGCCCGCGCACCGCGCGAGACCGCCAACAACAAGAAGTTCAAGAAGAAGACCAGCGTGCTCGTCACCGAGAAGGTGGAGTTCGTCGACTACAAAGACGTCAACCTGCTCCAGCGTTTCGTGAGCGATCGCTCGAAGATCCGCAACCGTCGGGTCACGGGCAACGACGTGCAACAGCAACGCGACATCGCCAACGCGATCAAGAACGCACGCGAGATGGCCCTGATCCCGTACGCGAAGCGCGTGTCGCAGACCCGCGCCGGCCGCCCGCCGCGCGATGGTGACGAACGTCGTGAGCGCGGTCCCCGGCGTGACGACGCGGCCGCGGCAACCGAAATCGAGCCCACGGTCGACTCGCTCGACGTCGGCATCGAGGGTGTCGAGGCCGGCATCGACGCCGGCGATGTCGAGGTGGTGGTCTGATGCGACTGATCCTTCGTACCGATCTCTCCGGTGTGGGCAAACGTGGCGACATCGTCGAGGTGGCCGATGGCCACGCCCGCAACTACCTGTTGCCGAAGGGGTTCGCCCTTCGGGCCAGCGATGGCGCCGTCAGCCAGGCCAAGGCCATGCGTCGGGCCCGCGACCTGCGTGACAGCGCCGATCGTGAGTCGGCGCAAACCGTTGCCTCGGCGCTCGTCGCCAAGACCATCCAGATCAAGGCCAAGGCCGGCTCCGAAGGCAAGCTCTTCGGTTCGGTCACAACCTCCGACATCGCCCAGGCGATCCACGCTCAGGCCAACATCTCCATCGACCGCAAGAAGCTTCACGTCGAGCCGATCAAGTCACTCGGTGTGTACAGCGTGTCGGTGAAGCTCCACAGCGATGTCGAGTTCCCCGTCAACGTCGAGGTCATCAAGGCCTAAGCCTGCCCACAGCCCCCCTGATTAGGGGGGTCAAAGGGTCGACCACCACCGGCGCCGTCCGATCATCGGCGTAGAACACCAGCTCATCTGAGTTCCGGTGCACAGCCCCGTCGTGTCCGCGGCGGGGCTGTGCTGTCTCCTGGCGATCCCCCTCAAGTAGGTTATCCCCAGGAAAGTCACAGGTAGTTGGCACTAGCGATCCACACCCCCGACCGACCAAGGTGGACATTTCATGGCACAACGAGATGATGATCGCAACGATCGGCGCTCGCCCCCCGGACGGTCCGATGCACGGCGATCCGACGGGCGAGTTCCGCCGCACAACCTGAGTGCCGAAGAGAGCCTGCTCGGAGCCCTGCTGCTCTCACGCGAGGTCGTCGGCACCGTCGCCGAGCTCGGGTTGCATGTCGATCACTTCTACAAGCCGGCC
>VFMC01000370.1:0-2046 GCA_006515795.1 Acidimicrobiaceae bacterium
CGGAACTCGATCGCGTCGAGGTACGGGTACGGCTGGTTCCAGTAGTCGGCGTTCTTCGTCATCGAGAAGAGCTCGTTGGGCCGGTAGTCCTCGTACACGAACGGCCCGGTGCCGACCGGCTGCGACTTGAGGATCTTCGCGGCGTCACTGTCGCCGTCGCTGGCGGCGAGCCACGTGGGCGAGGCCTGGTAACCGGCCTGGCCCATCAACGAGAACGGGAACGCCGCCCACGAGGTGCTCAGCGTGACCACGGCGGTCATCGGATCGGCGGGATCGACCGCGACGGTGTCGACCGGACGGAGGATGTTGCCGGTGAGGATGCCGGTCTTGGCCCGGGTGATGTTCTCGACGATGGCTGCACCGTCGAACGGTGTGCCGTCGTGGAACTCGACGCCCTCGCGAGCGGTGATCTTCCACTCGGTGAAGTCGTCGTTGGGGGTGATCGACTCGGCCAGGTACGGGCTCCAGCTGTTCTCGCCGCTGGGCATCGCCAACGTGTCGTAGATGTTGCGGATGACCTGGTGGCAGGAGATCGCGCAGACCATCTCGGAGGGCCGCCATGGGCTGGAGGTGTCGGCCTCGACGCCCATCACCAGCGAACCTCCTGGTACGGGGACCACTTCGGGGGCTGCCGTCGGCGGCGGCGCGTTGGTTGCCGGCGGTTCGGTGGCGCCGGTGGTGCCGGCGGTCGTTGCGGCAGTGGTGGTGTCGGAACCGCCCTGGCTCACTTCGGTGGGCGTGCTCTCGCCGTCGTCGCCGCCGCCGCACGCGGCGGCCACGAGGCCGACCGTGATGACCACTGCGGCGAACACCTTGCCCGAACCGCGTTTTGCCGTGCCTCGTCGCGACGTTGCTTGCCGCGATGCTCGTTGGATCCCCATCCTCATGATCTCCCCCTCTTGTCGTGCTGCTTGTCGTGCTTCGTTCGTGAACCGTGCCTGCACCGGTCTGCTACGGGTGACGTGACCCCCATCACACCCCGGCGATCGCACCTTACTCACATCTGAGTTCGACGGCGCAACACGTGCCCGCAGAGATGGACACGACCCGGGCCTGTGCCTGCGTCGACCGTGGTTGCACTACGTTCCGCCCCATGACGACATCGTGGGACGACCTCCTGGACCGGCTGCGCGTCGAACCTGGCGAGGCGGTGCAGCTGTCGAAACGAGCCACCGACGACGACTTTGGTCTGTCCAAGCAAGAGGCGCTCGCCGAATTGGAATCCACCACGGCCGACATCGATCTGCTGCAACAGCGGCTGTTCGCCGAGAACCCGTGTTGACCGGGCTCAACCCGGCCGGCGTCGCCGTGACCGGGTTCAAGGCGCCGGCGGGGCCCGAGGCCCAGCACGACTACCTGTGGCGAGTGCATCAGGTCTGCCCGGCGCGGGGTCAGATCGCGGTGTTCAACCGCAGCCACTACGAGGACGTTCTGGTTGTGCGGGTGAAGAAGTTCGTTCCCGATGCAGTGTGGCGGCGCAGGTACGAGCACATCCGCAACTTCGAGCGGATGCTCGCCGACGAGGGGACCGCGGTGGTGAAGTGCTTCCTCCACGTTTCCAAGCGGGAGCAGGCGGTCAGGTTCCAGGAGCGGCTCGACGATCCGGAGAAGCGGTGGAAGTTCCGCATCGGCGATCTCGACGACCGCGCACTGTGGCCGAAGTTCCAACGGGCCTACCAGGATGCGATTCGGGAGACCTCGACCGCGGCCGCGCCGTGGTACGTGGTTCCGGCCGACAGCAACTCGCGCCGCAACCTCGCCGTCGCGAAGATATTGCTGGGCACGTTGCGACGGCTCGATCCGAAGATCCCGCCGCCGGAACCGGGACTCGACGACGTGACCATCGGGTGAGCCGCGTTTCGACGGATCCGCCGCTGTCGGTTTACGAATTGTAAAGTCTGCGGCGATGTCGGTCCTGGTCCCCTACGCGCTCGACGAGGCGCTCGCCCATCTCGCTCTCCACCCCGATGCCACCGTGCTCGCCGGCGGCACCGATCTGATGGTCGAGCTGAACGCTGGTCACCGTCGGCCGACGGGCGTGCTGTG
>VFMC01000370.1:2090-4506 GCA_006515795.1 Acidimicrobiaceae bacterium
GCGCGAGCTCAGGACGTGGCTCCACGACTCGGTCACCGGCGTGCTCACGATCGGCGCGGCGATCACCTACGCCGAGCTCGCTGAGGAACCACTGGCCACGCTCGTGCCGGCACTGGCGCAAGCAGCGCGCACCGTCGGTTCGCCGCAGATCCGCAACGCGGCCACCATCGGCGGCAACGTCGGCACCGCATCGCCTGCCGGTGACGGTCTGCCGGTGCTGGCGGCCCTCGACGCGGTGGTGCACATGGCCGCGGTCGATGGTGTCCGCGACGTTGCGTTCGGCGATTTCGCGGTCGCCCCGAAACGAACCGTGTTGCGACCCGGTGAGCTGATCACCGCGATCACGGTGCCGGTGCTCACCGGATACCAGGGCTACAGCAAGGTCGGCGTGCGCAACGCGATGGTGATCGCCACCGCCAGCGCATGCCTTGCCGTCGACACCCCGAGTCGTAGCGTGCGGCTCGCGCTCGGATCGGTCGGCCCTGTGATCATCCGCGCCTCCGAGGCCGAGGCGATCTTCGACGGCGGCGCCGATTTCGACCGTCGGGCTGTGCCCGCCGATGTCGCTGCGGCGTTCGCGGCCGCCGCGGTCGCGGCTGCCCGACCGATCGACGACCATCGCTCGACCGCCGCGTATCGGCGGCATGCGATCGGCGTGCTGGCCGCTCGGCTGCTCGCCCGGGCCTTTCCAGAACCTGCCACACCTGGGGACGCATCCAGGGCCGGCGCATCCGGCGGAGGTCTGTCATGAGCGCGTCGTCATCGGCTGCGGGCGCCGCCGAGCACCAGTTCTTCCAACTCCACGTGAACGGCCAGACCCGAGATGTCGCCGATTCGTGGAACGGCGAGAGCCTGCTGTTCGTGCTCCGCGAGCGGCTCGGCCTGCTTGGCAGCAAGGGCGCATGCGAGCAGGGCGAATGTGGAAGCTGCAGCGTGCTCGTCGACGGCGCGCTGGTGTGCGGCTGTCTGGTGCTCGCGGCCAGTGCCGTCGGTCAGGAGATCGTCACCATCGAGGGCATCGCTCCGCACGGTTCGCCGAGCGACGTGCAGTTGGCGTTCGTCGAGGCAGGGGCGGTGCAATGCGGGTTCTGCACGCCGGGTCTGATCATGGCCACCCATGCGCTGCTCGAGCGCAGTCCCGAACCGAGCGAGCTCGAAATTCGCGAAGAGCTCTCCGGCAACGTGTGCCGGTGCACGGGGTACGGACGGATCATCGACGCCGTGCAGCGCGTCGCGGTGGCCCGCCGGGAGGTGCCGCGATGACCGCTGTCGACACCGCCATCGGCCGGGGCGTGCTGCCAGGTCGGCTTGGCGACAGTCCGCCCCGGCCCGACGGCGTGCCCAAGGCGCAGGGCAGCTTCGCGTTCGCCGGCGACCTCACCGCCGACGGGTTCTTGTGGGGCGCCACGCTGCGCTCTCCGCATCCCTCGGCGCGCATCGTCAGCATCGATCTGGCCGGCGCGTGGCGCATCGCCGGCGTCGCCGCGGTCATCACCGCCGTCGACGTGCCGGGCGTTGCCACCTACGGGCTGATCAGCCGCGATCAGCCGGTGTTCGCCGGCGACGTCGTGCGGTACGTGGGCGAGCCGGTCGCCGCAGTAGCCGCCGATCATCCCGACACCTGTCGGCGAGCGCTCGCCGCGATCGTCGTGGAGTACGAGGTCACCGAGCCGCTGCTCGACCCCGAGCGGGCCATCGATGGCTCGCACCCGCCGATCCATCCGGCCGGCAACATCATCCGTCACCAACGGATCATCTGCGGCGACGGCGCGGCAACCGGCGCGGTCGTGGTGGAGGGCACCTACGAGATCGGGATGCAGGATCAGGCGTTCCTCGGTCTCGAGGCCGCCCTGGCGATCCCCGACCCCGGCGCCGATGGCGTCGAGCTGTACGTGGCGACGCAGTGGTTGCACGAGGATCGCCGGCAGATCGCCGCATGCCTCGGCCTCGACGCCGACAAGGTGCGGCTCGTGCTCGGTGGTGTCGGCGGCGCCTTCGGCGCCCGCGAGGACATCAGCCTGCAGGTGCACACCTGCCTGCTGGCGATCCGCACTGGCCGCCCGGTGCGCATGGCCTACAACCGCGAGGAGAGCTTCCTCGGGCACGTGCATCGCCATCCGGCGCGGATCTGGATGCGCCATCACGCCGACGCCGACGGGCTGATCGTGAAGATCGAGGCGCGCTTCGTGCTCGACGGCGGCGCCTACGCCTCCACCTCGTCGGCGGTGCTGATCAACGCCGTCACCCACACGCAGGGGCCATACCGGTGCGCGAACGCGATCGTGCACGGCTATGCCGTGCGCACCAACAACCTTCCATGTGGGGCGATGCGCGGGTTCGGGGTGGTGCAGGCGTGCTTCGCCCACGAGGGCCAGATGGATCGTCTCGCCGCGGCATGCGGGCTCGACCCGGTCGA
>VFMC01000730.1 GCA_006515795.1 Acidimicrobiaceae bacterium
GACCGCACCGTGATGCTCGGCGGCCTGACCGTCGCGATCGAGGACATCATCCACATCGGCCTCCTCGCCTACAACCTGCAGGCGCGCCAGGAGCTGATGCTTCAGTACGCTCCGTGCGCGCGTGACAACATCCAGTGGGCCATGAATCCGTACACGTCGTGCGAGGCGCCGGGTTGCAACGACCCGTATACCGATCCCGCGCCCATCGACTGGACCTTCAAGGACAGCAACGTCGATCCCGTCGTCGTCGGCGGGATGACGATCGCGCCGTTCGCACAGCAAACGATGAGCTTCATGCCGGACTGCAATCCCGCCGGTCTGTTCGGCGGCGCGCGCTGTCTGGGAACCATCCCCAACACCTTCACCGGCGAGGGCATCCAGGCGACGAGCGACAACATCGACGCCTACAAGCTGGACTCCGGGCCGTTCCACCTGGATCCCGCCACTNNCCCGCCACTCCCTTCATCAACATCCTGGTCACCGATGGGCAGACGTCCTCGGGATCGGTCAACCCGATGACGACGTTGATGACCATGGCGACCGCGGGCATCCCGACGTACGTCATTGGTTTCGGCACACCCGCGGACCTCAACGAGGCCCAGCTCAACACCTACGCGGTGGCGGGCGGCACCGGACCAACGGCGATCACCGTCGACCCGAGCGCCGGCGGCAGCGCCGCGACGCTCGCCGATGCGATCGCGAACATCATCGGCGGTCTGGCGCTCGATCCGTGCTGCCAGCTCAACGACTGCAGCATGAACCCGGAGCCGCCGCTTCCCCTGTGTGGCAACGGCACGCTGGACACCGGCGAGGCGTGCGATCTGGGCGCGAGCAACGGCGCCTACGACGCCGACGGCGTCGGAGGCGCGGCGAGCTGCAACGCCACGTGCACCTCGGACCAGGGCCCGTACTGCGGTGACAGCCTGGTCAACGGCAGCGAGGGCTGCGACGACGGCGGCGACAACGGCAGCTACGACCACTGCCTGGCCGATTGCAGCGCGATGGGCCCGACCTGCGGCGACGGCAACACCGACGCGCCCGACGAGGTCTGCGACGACGCGGAC
>VFMC01000371.1 GCA_006515795.1 Acidimicrobiaceae bacterium
CAACAGGGTTGTTCCTGCTCCACCGAGGTGGCAGCTTCGAGTCGATCGCCGCCAGCAGGTCGTCGGGAAGTTGCATCAGCACCAACCCGCGCTCACGGTGGATCGCGTCGCTGGTGACCACTCCCCAACCGCCGGCCGTGGTGAGCACCAGCACGTTCGGGCCAGTCGGCAGCGGCTGCGTGGCGAACGTAGCGGCCGCCTCGAACCCCTCTTCCACCGTTGCCGCCCGCGTCACCCCGGCTTGCCGACAGGCGCCATCGAAGATCTTGTCGTTCGCCGCCAAGGCGCCGGTGTGGCTGGCCGCCGCCTTCGCGCCCGCCTCGGTCGCGCCGCCCTTCACCACGACGAGGGGCTTGCGAGCCGCCACGCCGGCGAACCGGTCGAGCAGGCCGCGACCGTCGACGATGCCTTCGATGTAGGCGAGCGAGACTGCGGTGGCCTGATCGTCGGCAAACCAGTCGAGGTAGTCGGCAGGGGTGACTGCGGCCGCGTTTCCGGCTGAGACGGCACGGCTGATGCCCACGCCCGTCTGACGCGCGTAGTTCAAGAAGCTGCTCACGAAGTTGCCGCTCTGACTCGCCACGGCGATCCGCCCTTCCGGCGGATATGGGGCGACGATCTGCGCGCACAGGTGCGCAGGCGTGCTGACCACACCCTGGCCGTTGGGGCCGGCGAGCAGGATGCCGAGCTCGTCGGCCAGCGCGACGAGCTCGGCTTCGGCGGCACGGCCTTGCGCTCCCGCCTCGCCGTAGCCGGCACTGGTGAGAAAGGCGGCGCGAACGCCCTTGCGAGCACAGGCGCGCAGCACACCGGGGTTGGCGGAAGCCGGGGTGCAGACGAACACCAGGTCGATGACACCATCGGGCAAGAGGTCGATGTCGGCGACCGTGTCGATGCCGAGCACCGTCTCCCCTTCCAGGTTCGTGGCGAACACGCCTCCCTGAAAGCCGCTGGCGAGGATGTTGTGCAGGCTGACGAACCCGAACTTGCCCGGATGGGTCGAGGCACCCGCCACCAGCACAGCTCGCGGTTCGAAGAGGGCGCGGAACTGCTCGTCGGACGGCCGCCGGCGTCGCACCGGCTCGACAGCGCGCACTTCACCCAGCTCCACCAACGCGTCGACAGCCACCGGAGTGCCGTCGGCGCGGATGATCAGCGGATTCACGTCGATGCCGGCGATGTCGTGACGGGCCGATGCGGCAGCCGACAGGCCGAGCAGCACCGCGGCGAGCGCCTCGCGATCGACGGCCGCCTCACCACGAAACGCGCCGAGCAAGGCCTGGGTAGCGAGCGAGTCGATCATGTCGGCGGCGTCTGCGGCCGAGATCGGCACCGGCCGGAAGACGACGTCGGCGATGGCCTCGGCCAGCACGCCACCAACGCCGAGCATCACGTTCGCGCCGAACTGCGGGTCGCGCACGACGCCGGCGATGAGCTCACGGTTGCCCGATACCATCGGGGCGACGAGCACGGAGACCTCGCCGTCGCCGGACGTTGCTGCGGCGAGCAGGTCGGTGGCAGCCCGCTCTACCGCGGCGGCATCGCCGAGGCGGAGCCGCACGAGGCCGCGCTCGGTCTTGTGGGCGATCGCATCGCCGCACAACTTGGCCACCACCGGGAAGCCGAGCTCGGCCGCCGACCGCGCCGCGTCTGCTGCCGTGAGCACTTCGCGCTCGTCGGCCATCGGCACGCCAAACCCGCGCAACAGCTGCTTCGACGCCGATTCGGACAGCGTGTCACCAGGTTCGGCCATCCGGCCAACGGTAGCCAGACGGCGATGGCCGGGCGCGGCTCTGTCGCGAGCCCGGTCAGCGCGGCATCGACACGTTGTAGGTGAGCATGCTGCGGGCGACGACCACATCGGTCTTCGCGGCGCGCGCCTCGGCCTGGCAGAACACGGTGGACCGGCCGCGCTTCACGACCCAGCCCTCGGCGACCGCATCGTCGGCGACGAGGGGTGCCAGGAACTGCACGTGCATGTCGACCGTGGCGTATCGCGCCTGCGGTGGATACGCGGACCCGACGGCTGGAACCACCACCGAGTCGAGCAGGCCGGCGATGGCTCCCCCGTGCACGATGCCGGCGGCCTGGTTCAGCACGTTGCGGAACGGCATGCGCATCCGGCAGTAGTCGACGCGAACGTCTTCCACTTCGAAGCCGAGCAGGTTCACATAGAGGTCGGCCTCGCCGCGCCCGAACTTCGCCCAGCGCTCGGCGATGTCCGGCGGGAGCGAGGCGTACGCGCCTGCCCGACTCAAGGCATCAGCGCCATTCGATAGAACGAGGTGATGTGCAGGCGTCGCTCGGCGAGCGCGGCCCGATCGAGCGGGTCTACGTCGAGCAGGCCGCCGAGGAACGGCGCGTCGGAGAAGTAGGTGAGCAACGCCCCGTAGCCGGTCACGAGCAGCTGCTCCGGATTCCGAGGTGCGCACCTCCGTCGAGCGCCTCACGACGAACCAGCCGCACGTAGTCGGGGTTGTCGGCGAAGAAGTCGAAACCTGCTTCGAGCACGAGCTCGACCTTGTCGATGCCGTGCTCGCTCGCGCCGATCGCGTCGGCCAAGCGTTCGAACCAATCGCTGAGCAACTTCTCGAACACCTCGCCGTACAGCACCTCCTTCGAGGGGAAGTGGTGCAGCAGGCTCTGCCGGCGAATGCCCACCGCGGCAGCGATGTCGTTCAGCGACGTACCGTCGTAGCCGGCGTCGGCGAAGCAGTTGATGGCCTCGGTGAGGATCTGATCGCGTGTCGAGACGTGCTCACCCTCCGAATCGACCATGACAGCGAGCATAGCCACGGCAGGAATTGGGCCCTACCGGACCGGTGGCGGATACGCGGCCACCGTACGCCCGGTACCGTGCGACGATGGTGCACCTCTCCGCCAGCCGCGTCCTCACCGAGCACGGCCTCGTGACCGACTCCACCGTCGTGATCGACGGAGGGCTCATCACGGCGATCGAGCCGTGCGCCGGTGCCGTGCCCGATCGGCTGCTGGCCCCTGGCTTCGTCGATCTCCAGGTCAACGGAATCGACGACATCGATGTCGCCACCGCTGACGGCAGCGATTGGGAGGTTCTCGACAGCCACCTGCTGGCCCAGGGCGTCACAACGTGGTGCCCCACACTGGTCACCAGCCCGCTGCCCTCCTATGCCGCACCGCTACAACGGATCGCGATGGCGATGGCCCGCGCCGACCTTCGCCGCCCCGCCATCGCCGGGGCACATCTCGAGGGACCCTTCCTCGGCGACGCGGCCGGAGCGCACCGCCGCGAGCTGATCGTCCCCGTCGATCGCGCCTGGTTGTCGACGCTCCCCGACCACGTGGTGCTGATGACCCTGGGCGCCGAGCAACCCGGAGCGGTCGAAGCTGTGCGTGCGCTCACCGGGCGCGGCACGATGGTGTCGATCGGGCACTCCACGGCCACCGAGGACGAGTTCGACCGCGCCGTCGCCGGCGGGGCGACACTGGTGACCCACCTGTTCAACGCGATGTCGGGCCTCCATCACCGCAGCCCTGGCCTAGCCGCGTGGGCGATCACCAACCAGGCCGTATCCGCATCGCTGATCGCCGACGGGGTTCATGTTCACCCGCGCATGCTCCGCCTCGCGTTTCAGGCACTCGGCCCGGAGCGTTGCATCCTCGTCACCGACGCGGTCGCATGGCGCGCCGGCATGGTCGGCACGGTCGGTCTGAGATTCCACGACGGCGCGCCCCGACTGGCCGACGGCACCTTGGCCGGCAGCGCCCTCACGATGGACGCCGCGATCCGAACCTGCGTCGCGGCCGGCGTGCCGATCGAGGCGGTGCTCCGGGCGGCCAGCACGAACCCGGCACGCCTCCTCGGTCTCGGCGACCGGGGTGTGATCGCCACCGGCCACCGGGCCGACGTGGTCGCGCTGACGCCGAACCTGGGCGTTGCCGAGGTGTGGATCGCCGGCGAGTCGTGCCGCTGAGCGACGTCAGTCGGCCACGTCGACCTTGGCGACTACAGAGTGCACATCGACGCGCACGACCATCTCGGGCGGAACCGCGTTGCGACGGCCGTACTCGGCGGCCCGTTCGTCGCCCATGTAGCGGCCACCGATGCGGGTGGCCCATTCGAGCAGTTCGTCGGGGTCGGTCGATGTGGACGCGGTGCCCGTGACCGTGACGAAGGAGAACGGCGGGCGCTCGTCGTCGAAGCAGATCGCGACACGACCGTCACGAATGATCGACTTGCCCTTGATGGTGTCGGTCGACGTCATGAACACGATCTGATCGCC
>VFMC01000731.1 GCA_006515795.1 Acidimicrobiaceae bacterium
TGACCGTGCTGTTCGAGTCGAGCGTCGGCCCCTGGTACTGGTAGTGCGTCGCCGTGAACACGACGCCCGTGTTCCGGGCAACGACCTGTTGCGACAGTCCCTGCGTGCCCGTGGGAGCGTAGAGGCGATCGATCAGGGCGTACCTGCCCCTGTACGAGTCGTTGAAGCTCCCGAGGAAGCCGCGTCGAGTGGGCTGGCCGAGCACCCGGAACCCCACGCCGTCGTTGCGGGTGTTGATGTTCGCGGCCTGGTTCAGGCTGCGCACGTTGACGCCGACCAGCTGGTTGAGCGACTGGCTCGTCGTGGACAGCGCCGTGTTGCCCACCATGTAGAAGAAGTCGCGGCTCTTGGAGAGGAACCCGCCCTTGGGTCGGATCCTGCCGCAAGCCATCTTGGCCGTCGTGGTCGGGATCCACACGCCGGTGGGATCGACCTGCGCCGAGGTGTTGTTGTACAGCTTCAGGCCTCTCGCCATTGGTGAAGTTGTACGTGTACAGCGTTCCCGCGTAGCGCCCGCTGTTCTCGTAGGTCGTGCTCACGGTGTTGTTCATGACGTTGCGCCCGGCCCAGAACACCAAGCCGCTGTTGTCCTTGGTGAAGACCAGCGCGCCGAACCGCCACTTGTGGGTGCCGGCGAACACCGGCGCCGTGGCGGTCTCGGTGCCGGTGACCTGGATCTCCGTCTTCGTCGACCACTTCGGCATGGACGTCGTGCTGAACGCGATGATGTCGTCTCGGGTGTCGTACCACATCTGCGTCGAGAACGCGTCCACGGCCGCCGTCCGACGGTTCACCACGACGGCCACCTTGCTCGCGTCATCCGAGATCTCGAACAAGGTCGTCGGCCCCGTGTAGTTGCCCCAGTGCCGGTACTGATCGGGTCCGTTCGCGAGGCTGTAGCCGCGACCCCCGCCGCCCGGGGAGTGCCGCGGGGTGCTGCTGAGCAGCCGCAGGGTGCCCTGGTAGTCCACCCAGACGTCGAAGTTCATCACCGACGTGCCGAACGTCGTGCCCGGCTCGATGCCGGCGAGGATCGCGCAGGCCTGGCC
>VFMC01000009.1:0-7437 GCA_006515795.1 Acidimicrobiaceae bacterium
GCTGCCGACCTTCTTCGGCACCCAGTACCAGGTGACCAAGACGGTGTTCTTCACCGGCAGCGTTTCCACCGGGTGCGGCAACGCCACGTCGCAGACCGGCCCCTTCTACTGCCCGCTCGACAACCTGGTGTACATCGACCTCGAGTTCATGCAGCAGCTCGAGCAGCAACTGGTCGGTTCGGCCACCGACCTCGCCGAGCAGTACATCGTCGCCCACGAGTACGGGCACCACGTGCAGAACGTGCTCGGCACGAACGCCCAGGTGCAACAGGCCCAACAGAACGACCCGTCGCGGGCGAACCAGTACTCGCAAGCGCTCGAGCTGCAGGCCGATTGCTATGCCGGCGCGTGGGTGGCCGACATATCGGCTCGCGGCAAGCTCGAAGGCGCCGGTGAGATCAAGGAGGCGCTCGCCGCCGCCGAGGGTGTCGGCGACGACCGGATCCAGGAGAAGATGCAGGGCCGGATCGACCCCGAGTCGTGGACCCACGGGTCGGCCGAGCAGCGGCAGGCGTGGTTCATGACCGGCTTCAACACGCGCGACCCGCGGCAGTGCGACACGTTCTCCGAGATCGTCTGATACCAGCCGCGGTCGGATGAAGGTCGGTCACCCACCGAAGCGGCGGTAGAGCGCTTCCAGCGGACCACGACCGAAGCGGCGATGCCACATCCAGGCGATCGCGATCGCGGTGAGCCAGAACCCGAGCGCGAACGCGAGGGCGGTGTCGAGGCCCGTCGGGCGCAGCAGTGCCCATCGCTGCACGATGAGGTTGAACACCAGCACGTGCAGCACGTAGAGGCTCAGCGTGGTCTGCCCCGCCACCTGCAAGACCCTTACCGCCGCGGCGTTCGGTCGCGGCTGGGCGAGGCGCGACGCCACGCACAGCACGAACACCGACGAGCCCGGTCGAATGGGCTCGTCGACAGCACTGCGACGCGAACGGTGTCGCCGGCGTGGCCGTTGGTGAGGAAGTGGCTGAGTGCGTACGTGACCGCCACCACGCCGGCCCCGCACGCCGCGGTCGGCACGAGCCGGAGATCGCGGATCCGGCGGCCGAGCACGATGCCGGCGCACAGGAAGGCGAGCCAGGGCAACAGCGGATGCGTGCCGTTGACGAAGGTGTCGAACAGCAGTCCCCGCGGCGAGCGGGTGTCGAGGGTGCTCGGCGACAGCAGCCATGCGGGGTACCGGCCATCGTCGGTCCGTAACACCGCCCACCAGTTCACCAGTGCCGCGCCGACGGCCGACGCCACGCCGATGGTGGCGATCCACCGTGTGCGCAGCGTGAAGATGATGCCGGCGACCACGAACATCGCGCCGTAGAAGAACAGGATCGTGCCTGGCCAGATCCAGTCGAGCACGAAGCCGCCGCCATACAGCACGGCGCCGCGGCGCACGAGCCGCCATCGATCGGCGGCGACCGCGGTGCGGTCGCCCGAGCGCCGACTGCGGTCGGTGAGGAGCGTGACGCCAACGCCGGCAACCAGCATGAACGTTGCCGCGAACCGGGTCGACAGCACGCCGGTCCATGGATCGAACAGGCGGGCCGCGAAGCCGTCGCCCGGCTCGGCGGCGGCGGCGCCGCCGTTCAGGTAGCCGTGGTAGTTCATCACCACCACGCCGATGAGGGCGAGGGCGCGCGTGACGTCCGGACCCACCAGCCGGCCGTGGAGCCCTGCGCCGGCACTGATGCCGGCGCTTTCGTCGCCTCTGGCGCTGTCGATCAGCTCCATACGACCTCGTCGGCGGTTATCGAGGTGAGCGGTCGCTGAACGTCGAGCCAGTCGCCGATGGCAGGTGTCGGTTCGCCGCTCGGCACGCACAGCATCGACGTGTGCATGTGTGGAGGTTCGAGCAGTGCCAGTCGACGCCGTTGATGATGAAAGGGGCTGAGTGCCCCGGCGAGCTCGGTGACCCCGTGCGCCGACCCGGCGCCGACCATGACCAGCGTCGCCGCCGCGCCGATCGTGGTCGCCCGGTACCCGGCGCGGTCGCCGGCGCGAACCGGGCGCAGGTCGACCACGTCGGCCTGCAGGCGCAGGAACGACTTGTCGCCGTGCCACAGCGCGGTACCGACGCGCAGTGACAGGGAACGTCGTGGATGTCGCTCCACTAGCGAGGCGAACGCGGTCGGGGACAGGTGGCTGACCGACAGTGCGACGGCCGGATCGAGGTGGGGGAGCCAGGCTTCGATCTCGGCTGTCGAGTCGGCCTCGGAACGCGCTGCATTGCGGTCGTTGCCGGCGAGCGGCATGTGCAACAGATGGCCGCGCAGTTCGAGGCCGGATTCATCGATCCGGGCGATGAGTGCCGGCAGCTCCGCTACCAAAACGCCGTAACGATGCATCGATGACGCGAGCTTCACCGAGACACCGCCCGACCATCGATGAGCGAGCAGTGCGTCGAGATGTGCCGTGTGGCCGACGGTGGGTACGGCGTTCGACGGCAGCACGACACCGTCGAGGTGGACGGCCGGGGTGAGCACCAGGAGCTCGATGCCATCGGTCTCGCGGCCGGCCGAGTCGAGCCCGGCGAGCTCGGACGTGGTGCCGACCGCCAACTGCGTGGCGAGCCCGGCCGCCCGGCGGGCCAGCATCACCCGCCCGTAGCCGTAGCCGTTGCCCTTGACGACCGGGATGGCTCCGACATGAGCGTCGAACCCCGCTTCGTCGATGGTCAGCCGCAAGCTCATCGGTCGCTCACCGTACTCGTCGACCGTTGCCCGCCGGGGGCGTGATCGAATTCCGACTTGTCTGATCGGAATTTGCGGGTAGGCTGTCTGGATGGCCGATCGTCGACTCTTCTCCTTTCCGAATCCCGTCAACGAGACCTCGGCGCGCCTCGTCGCCACTGGCGTCGTGGCCCAGGGAATCGCCTTCCTCGTGATTCGCCAATGGTGGATGCTGGTCCCGCTCACCTACGGCTTTGCCGCCCGCGTGCTCACCGGTCCCACGCTCAGCCCACTCGGACAGCTCGTCACCCGCGTCATCACCCCGCTCGTCACTCGGCGGCTGAGCGCCGACCACCGGATGGTGCCGGGCCCACCGAAGCGGTTCGCCCAGGGCATCGGCCTTGTGTTCACCGGTGGCGCCGCCGTCGCCTGGGCTTCGGGTGCGCCGGCCGTATCGGCGGCGCTGATCACCGGTCTCGTGATCGCCGCCTCACTCGAGGCTTTCGCCGGTCTGTGCCTCGGTTGCATCGCCTTCGCTCGGCTGATGCGGTGGGGCGTCATCCCGGCGAGCGTGTGCGAGGAGTGTGCCGACATCCGTCCCCGCCTCGATGTGCTCGTGCAGCAGGGCTGACCTCCACCGGACGTGGCGGAAATGGTGCGAACGACGGCAGCAGCACCTCGACGCAGCGGTGGCGCATCGCTCCTGCCCACAACCCCGCGCCGTAGGCCCCGTCATCGAGGATCCGCAAGATGAGGGCCCGCACCGGATCGACCGCCCGCACCGGATCGACCGACGACGGATGCCCGCGTCGATCGAGCAGCGCCGGCACGAGCACGGCCGCCAGTAGCACCCTTCGGGCTCGTCTCGACACCAGTGCGGCCACAACGGCGAGGGGCCACCATGCCCTCGTGGTCGCCGCCGCCAGAAGGCGCCCGGCGTAGAGGTTGCCGAGCGCAGCGATGCGCAGCGATTCGCGCGCCGCCAGGAACGGGAGCTTGCGCACCAGCAGCACCGCGCTCAGCGAGCCGATCAGACCACCGAGCAGAGGCATGCCGGCCACCACCGGGATCCAGGTGGCTGCGCTCCAGCCGTTGATCCGCACCGGCGCCAACGCACCCGGGTGGCGACGGGCGAGCGGCGCCGCGGACGTGCCGTACCGGAATCGCTGGGCGAGCCAGCCGCGCAGCGTCGGCCGGGTTCGATGGAGCGCTTCCACGGCGGGTTCGAAGCGGCACCTCCATCCGCCTTCGACGAGACGCCAGACCAGGTCGACGTCTTCGCCGAACCGCAGCCGTTCGTCGAAGCCGCCGATCGCTCGTACTGCATCGGTCCGGCACACGATCACCGCCGCCGGCACGTAGCTCACCCTCGTGGCGGCGGCCACCCGCGCCGGCTCGGCCCCCATGTCGAGCGGCGAATGATGCCGTTCGTAGCCCGCCAGCGCACCTGGCGCCGACGCGGCCCGAACTCGTGGAGCCACGAGGGCGACCGACGGATCGCCGAGGTGGCTCGCCAACCGGAGCAACTCGGAATCGGTGATCGAGACGTCACTGTCGACGAAGGCAACGAACGGGGTGTCGACAACAGCGAGGCCGCGATTGCGGGCACCGGCGGGGCCGATGTTGTGGTCGAGCCTCACCGTGACGACGCCGTCGCGCTCTGGCACCGGTTCGGGCGAAGCATCGTCGACGACGATGCAGCGGCAATCACCAGGCAGGTGGGCAGGTAGCTCGCGGAACGCGGGGATCACCACGGTGAGCGCCGATGCCTCGATCGCCTGAGTCGGCAGGACCGGATGCACGACTCCGGCATCGATCAGCCGATCGGTGAGACGGCGATGTCCGTCCGGCAGGTCGCCGCCGCACTCCAACGCCGCCGCGACCGCGCGTCCGGCTTCGGTGAGCCGGAACAGGCGCAGCGGCGAACCGCCCACGATCACCGAGCCGGAGCCAGGGCGACGATACGACCGGTCGAGGCGGAGGACACCGACGGCGTTCGGTGCGTTCACGTTCGCCATTCGTCGACCGCGGCGATCAGATCGATGGTCAGCCTGGTGAGCAGGGCGCGGCCGTGCGCGGCCGTGGCGTCGAGCGGGTTGCCGAGCACACCGTTGGCGCTGATCGCCCGCACGCCGCCGGCGCGGAGCTCGTCGATGAGGTCGGTGATGTGCTCGCGGCGCCCTACCTCGGCGCGTCCGCGCCGCACGAGGTGCGGGGCTATCGCCAACAACAGCGAGGTCTCGGTGTGCCCGGCGTGCGCATCCGACCCGGTGACGTGCGGCCACCATGCCAGCACCTGGCGGCCCTCGCCGTGCAGCGTCGACACCGCTCGCCGAACAGGCAGGGCGTTGCCGCCATGGCCGTTGACGAGCACGACTCCCGCGCACCAGTCGGCCGAGCGAACGAGCTCGACGACCAGCTGCTCGGTCACGGCTGCTCCGATCGACAGGGTGCCGGCGAACCCGGCGTGTTCGCCGCTCGACGTGATCGTCAGCGCCGGTGCCACCACGATGTCGACCGGTTCGAACGACGTCGCCAGGGCTTCGGCGAGGGCGACGGCGATGCGGGTGTCGGTGTCGAGCGGCAGGTGTGGACCGTGCTGCTCGCACGAGCCGATCGGCACCGCCAGCAGCGGTGCTTCGGACGAGTCGACATCGCGCCAGGTGAGCTCGCCGAGGAGGTGCAGCCGCGGCGGCGTCGGCGGCGTGTCAGCTGCTTCGGCGGCCATGGATCAGCCCGGTCATCAAGGCGTCGGTGGCGTCGTCGTACACCCGCGACGTTCTTCAACTCGAGGCTCATCACCCCGTGGCAGGTTGCCCACACCGCGGCCGCGGTGTGGATGGGGTCGGCCTCGACCATCAACCCCATCTGCATCGCCCGGTCGAGCGAGTCGGCAAGGAGCTGCAGCGTGTGGTCGGCCTGCTCCATCGCCGCCGCGGATGGCACGTAGTCGGCCACGACGCGGTCGAACATGATCGAGTAGTAGGTCGGGTTCTCGAGCGCGAACCTGCGATAGGCGAGGCCGCACCGATGCAGATCGTCGAGCGGATCATCGGTCTCGCCCACCGCGCCCAACGCGGTACCCAGGCGTTGGAACCCCTCGACGAACAGGTGCTCGACCACGCCGTCCTTGCCACCGAAGCGCGAGTAGACGTTCATCGTGCTCACGCCGGCCTGACGCGCGATCCGCCGAACGGTGAGCGCGCCCGGACCATCGCTGGCGAGAACGTCGCTGGCGGCCTTGAGCAGCGTCGCCCCTACCGCGTCCACGTGAGCCATGCGCGAACGATAGTGGCGGGTCGCGTCTGCTCAGGTGACGTGACCCCACTCACGGAGCACCTCCACGATCCGTTCAGCACCGGCCCGTGGTGTCAGCTCGACGTGCTCACCGTGTGCGGAATGGCCGACGGCGTCGGTGAGCAGCCGCAGCCGCCCGAGCACATCGTCGCCGGCCGGTGCAGGCAGGGTGCGGGCCCGCGGTCGGAATGGTGTGACCACGGCCGGCGGAGCGAAGTGGTGCGGCGGCGATGCGATCCGATGCTCGATCGCCGCAGCCGTACTCGCCAGCGCGTCGGGGAGCGCCGCTCGCCGTAGCGAGGCGACCGAGCCCTCCACCGAGAGCACGCACGGGAGGGGCACTTCGAGCACCTCCCGTCGTCCACCATCGAGACGGCGAACCGCCTTGATCGATTGCGCCGCCGGCGCAGGTGCCTCGACGCTGACGAGGCCGAGCGCCTGGGCGGCATGAAGGTGGTGGGCGATGAACGCAGGCACCGACCCGCTGCCACGGTCGAGGGAGTGGTCGCCGCACACCACTACGTCGGCCCCGCGGACTGCGGCGGCGAGCTCGAAGGCGATGTCGCGGCTGTCGCCATCGGGGGCGCACTCGATGTGGAGAGCTCGGCGCGCACCGCACGCGAGCGCGTCGCGCAGGATCCGGCGAACGGCCCGCGGTCCGGCCGCGACCGCCAGCACCTCGTCACCGCCGGCTGCACTCAGCAGGAGTGCCGTCTCGAGGGCGGCCTGGTCGGCGGCCGACACGCCGGAGAAGCGGTCGTCGTCGGGCCCGCCACGCGCCGTGAACTTCAGGCAGACCGCGATCATGTGCGCCGGAAGACCACGCCGTGGCCGCCTTCCGGATAGTTCCACGTGATCGCACCTTCGCGATTGCACACCAGGTAGCAGGTGCCGCATTCGAAGCACAGTTCGTAGTTGAACACGATGCCTCCGTCGCTCGTGGGGACGAAGAGGTTGGCCGGACACACCACCACGCACTCCCGGGTGGAGCAGTCGTCGCACACCTGACTGTCGACGACGATGTGGGCGCGCTCGTGCACGTCGAACCGGACCGTGGCCACCCGCTCCAGCCGTCGCGCACCAGGTCGCGGCGGCGCACGCCTGCCCGCTTGCGCTCGGCTGCCAGGATGCGGCGCAGTCCGGGCTTCGGCTGCGGGTTGTCGACGCGGAACATCCCTTCGACCACCCCCGTGATGAGCTGCGGGTACAGGTGCTGCACGCGATCGCTCAGCACCAGAGCTGGGGCGCGGCGCAGCTTGCGGTGATCGCGGAGGACGAACGTGCTCTCCAGCCTGCGCCGGTATCCGGCGAGGCCCGCGACGGACACGTCGCCGCGGTCGATCGCGTCGGCGGCGGCCTCACCCGCATAGATGCCGCTCGCCATCGCGAAGTTCACACCCTCCAGCCAGATGCCGGCGGCGAGGCACATCGCCGCGGCATCTCCGGCGACCAGCAGACCCGGCGCGAC
>VFMC01000009.1:7447-18899 GCA_006515795.1 Acidimicrobiaceae bacterium
AGCAGACCCGGCGCGACGAGCTCGGGCATCATCGCCAGGCCGGCCTCGGGGATGAGGTGGGCCGAGTACTCCTTCAGCTCGGCGCCCTCCACCAGCGGGGCGATCGCCGAGTGTGCCTTCAGCGCGGCGATGATGTCCTCGGGTCGCCGTCGTTGGGCGGCGAGCTTCGGGAGCTTCAGCACGACCCCGATGGCCACGGTGTCGAGGTTGGTGTAGACGAAGCCACCGCCGTTGACGCCGCTCGTGCCACCGAGGATCTCGATGTCGACGCCGTCGGTGCCGCGCACCCCGAATCGCTCGTCGATGACCTGCTTGGGCAGCGCCAGGGTCTCTTTCACCCCGAGCGTGTAGTTCTTGGCCTCGATGGGGCGATGCAGCCCGGCGTCTTTGGCGATGAAGCTGTTCACCCCGTCGCAGGCGATCACGACCCGGGCCACGAGGTCGCCGTCGGGGCGGTCGGTACGAACGCCGGTGACGCGTCCCGCTTGGTCGCGGAGCAGGCCCGTGGCCGTGGTGCTGCAGAGCAGCTGAGCCCCGGCCGCCTCGGCATGGCCGGCGAGCCAGTGGTCGAAATCGGGGCGATAGGCGGTGGCTCCGTTGTACGGCGCGGCACCCCACGCGTCGCTCCGGTAGTCGACCGTTAGCGCCTTCGTGTCGGTGAGTACCATGGTGGATCGACGCGTGATCCAGCGTTGGACGGGAGCCTCTTCCCACCACTCGGGGATCAGCTCGTCGAGGATGCGCGGGTAGACCACGCCGCCGTACATGTTCTTGCTCCCCGGGAACGGTCCACGCTCGAGCAGCACCACGCGCAGCCCCCGTCGCGCCAGCGTGATCGCCGCGCACGATCCTGCGGGGCCGGCGCCGACGATCACCACATCGGTGTCAACCATCGGTGTCAACCATCGGTGTCAACCATCGGTGTCAACCATCGTGATCCGCGTGATGGCGGGGGTGGCCAGGAGGTCGATGAGCTCGTCGAGCAACTCGTTCGCATCGGCCACGACGGCGAGGTCGGCCAGCTGCATCATCGGGCAATGCGCGTCGAGGTTGATGCTGATGATGTGCTCCGGGTCGCCGAGCCCGCTGGTGTGCTGCACGGCGCCACTGATGCCGAACGCGAGGTACAGGCGCGGGTCGACCACCACGCCGGTGGTGCCGATCTGCCGCTCGTGACCGATCCAACCGCGATCGGTGATCACACGCGTTGCGCCCACGCTGGCACCGAGTAGCTCACCCAGCTTGGCCAGCTGGTCGAACCGGCCGCTGCCGTCGAGGCCGGCGCCGCCGGCGACGATGCGCGTGGCTTCGGCGAGATCGATCGAAGCCACGTCGGGGCCGAGCACCTCGACGACGCCCGCGTCGGCGCCCGCGGCGTCCTGCGTGGGCATGGTCTCCGATGTCAACAGCTCGACCGAAGTGGCTGCGGTGGCTTCGCTCGTGACGGGATCGACGCCGCGGACGCCTACCTGCAACGTGGCCACGAAGCGTTCCGGAGCGACGACGGTGTGCATCGTGAGACCGCCGTCGCGGGCAACGACCACCTCGCGCTCGGTCACCTTTATCGCTCCGGCGAACAGGGGGCGGTCGAGGACAGCTGCGAGACGAGGCGCGAGGTCGCGGCCGTCGGCCGAAGAGGGCAGCACAACGATCGGCTCGGCGGTGAGGATGGGATCGAGCGCGTGCGCCCATGCTCCCGGCGAGAAAGCGCCGGCCTCGATGCACCGCAGTTCGCCGGCGATCGATGCTGCGGCCGCCACGGTGCCCGATCCGATCAACACGGCCCGCCCGTAGCACTCGCACGCCGCCTCGGCGCCGCCGGCGGGCAAGATGCCATCTCTCACGGGGATCACGGCGAGCACCGCGTCAGGTTAGAACTCGGCCTGATCAGGAAGGCAATTGATCGAGTCGTTTCTCGACATGTGCCGTGCCGACGATCGCACGGTTGCTTCAGTGCCGAGGGTCGGTGGAGATCACGGTGAGATCTTGGGCACGCCGCCTGTTGCGGAGGTGCCGGGCAACCTCGATGAGGACGTTGATCGCCAGCGCCGTGCCGAACGCCACCCAGAACGCCAGGGTGTGGTTGTCCTTGAACGGCTTGCCGACGATGTAGGCGAGGCCGGCTGCATAGGAAGCCCAGATCACGACGGCGATGGTGATCCACCTCATGAACCACAGGCGCGGCTGACGGGTAATGCCACTGGAGAGCGTGAGCAGCGTGCGACCCCCTGGGATGAACCGGGCGGTGATGAGCAGCAGCCCTCCTCGCTCGCGGATCTGCTCGTGCGCCCAGCCGAGGCGGACGCCGAACTTCGGCTTCCGTTCGGCCCGGCGTTCGAACCGCGGCGCCCAGTGACGGCCGATGCTGTAGGCCGCGTTGTCGCCCAGAAAGGCCCCGACCGCACCGGCCACGATCACCATCCACAAGGCGTACGGCGCTTCACCGGTGCTCACGGCAACGCCACCGATGATGACGGTGGTCTCGCTCGGCACCACGGGGATGATCGAGTCGAAGAACGCGATCAGCACGATGACGCCGAGGAACCACCAGTTCGACGCCCAGTCGCCGAGGGTGTCGGTGAGGTCAGTTATCCAGCTGAAGGTTCCCGCAAGCATCTCGACGGCAGGTTAGCGCCACCTCGACAGCGGCTTCTGGCGAGTGGGCGAGCACCGTCAGATGACCCATCTTGCGACCTGCCCGCGGCGCGGACTTCCCGTAGAGGTGCAGGTGGGCGCGGGGATCGGCCATGGCCGTGCCCCAGTCGGGTTCCCCCGGTGCCCAGAGATCGCCCAGCAGGTTCACCATCGCCGCCGCAGGTGAGGTCGGCGCGGTGCCGCCGAGGGTGAGGCCGCACACGGCGCGGACCTGTTGTTCGAACTGGCTGGTCTGCGCGCCGTCGAGTGTCCAGTGGCCGCTGTTGTGCGGCCGCGGGGCGAGCTCGTTGACGAGGATTCCACGCCCGACAACGAACAGCTCGACCGCCAGCACGCCGACGTAGTCGAGGGAATCGGCGATGTGGCCGGCGATGCTCGCCGCCTCGCGTGGCGTGTCGGCTGCAGGAAAGACGGTGAGGTCGAGAACGCCATCGACGTGTGTGTTCTGCACCGGCGGGTAGTGCGTGACATCGCCGGCCGGGGACCGCGCCAGCACGACCGACAGCTCGGCGCTGAGCTCGAGGCGGTGCTCGAGCACGCAGGCCACGGCGCCGAGCGCGTGCCATGCCGCCTCGAGCTCGCGCTGATCGTGAGCGACGACTTGTCCCTTTCCGTCGTAGCCGAGGCGCGCCGTCTTCAGGATCGCCGGGTACTCGATGCCGTGCCCCACGAGGTCGGCGGCGGTGTCGATCACCGCGAAAGGTGCGACCGCAACGCCGATCGAGGTGAGGAACCGCTTCTCGTTTCGGCGGTCCTGGGTGATCGCGATGGCGGTCGCCGACGGCCGCACGAGGGTCCGCGTCTCGAGGTGGGCCAGCGCCGCGGCCGGAGGGTTCTCGAACTCGGTCGTCACGACGGCACACTCGTCGGCCAACCGGTCGAGCGATTCCGGGTGGTCGTAGGGGGCGACGAGGTGCACGTCGGCCACCCGGCCGGCGGGGGCGTGCGGATCGGGTTCGAGAACCATCGTGCGGTAGCCCATCGTGCGCGCCGCGATCACGAAGTACCGGCCGAGCTGGCCGCCTCCGAGGATGCCGAGCGTGGCCGGCGGGGTGATCGCCGGGATCGATCGTCGAGCCGGGATCACGCGGGCGGAAGAGGGCTCGAGGCGGCGTTGGCTCGCAATGCTTCCCGATGCAGGTGGAGCCGGTGGCGCAATGCCGGGTCGTCGGCTGCCAGCATGGCCACGGCGAACAGCGCCGCGTTCGTGGCGCCGGCCTCACCGATCGCGAAGGTAGCCACCGGGACGCCGCCGGGCATCTGCACGATCGAGTACAGCGAATCCTGGCCGGCCAGGTGCCGAGAGGGCACGGGTACGCCGAGCACCGGCACGGTGGTCTTCGCCGCGATCATTCCGGGAAGGTGCGCTGCACCGCCGGCGCCGGCGATGATCGCGCGGAGGCCCGCAGCTTCCGCCTGCTCGGCGAACGCGAACATCTCGTCGGGCATGCGGTGTGCCGACAGCACCTGGGCGTGGTGGGCGATGCCGAACTCCTCGAGCACCTCCACGCTGCGCACCATCGTGGTCCAGTCGCTCGTCGAACCCATCACCACGGCAACCATCGGCTTCTCGCTCATCGCACCCCTGCTCCTGCTCGTTCACCTTCGACCACGGCGGCATGGGCTCGTCGTGGGGCAACGCAGTCGCCGACCCGCTCGACGCTCACCCCGGCGACCTTGAGCTCGTGGTACAGCCACTCCACGGGCGATGGGGGCACGGCGAGCACGAGCCAGTCGATCGCCCGGTGCTGCATCGTGCCCGTCGGGTGGTGCAGCAACTCGAGCGTGCCGGCGGTGATGCCCATCGGCACGAGATCGGTTGATTGCCCGATGCCCTTCGCGGTTGCCCGCATCCACCAGTTCTCCATGTCGAGGGTGATGCCGAGGTCCTGACCGACGACCATGCCTGGCGTGATGATCTCTACCTGGCAGCCGCGGTCGGCCAACAGCTCGGCCACCGAGGTCGCGTGGTGGAACCCGATCTCGTCCACCACGACGACCGATCCCCACGGCTCGGCCGAGCCATCGAGCACCCCGCGCACGTCGGCCACGTTCTCGGTTCCTTCCGGCACCCACCACGGTCGTTGCGGCTCGGCACCGGTGGCGACGATCACGTGGTGAGGGCGCTTGTCGCTGACGAGTCCCGGCCACACGCCGACGCCGTACTCGATGGTCACGCCGAGCCGCCGGCACTCTGTGAGCTGGTTGCGGATCATGTCGCCGAGCTCGGCCCGGTTGGGCACGCCGGCGGCGAGGCGCACCTGGCCGCCGGCCTTGGTCTGCTGCTCGTAGACAGTCACTTCATGACCGTGCCTTGCTGCGCTGATCGCCGCCTGCAGCCCGGCGGGCCCGGCGCCGACCACCATCACCCGTCGCTTCGGCGCGAGGGCGGGCTGGCGCCGTTCGTACTCGGCCTCGCGGCCGGTGCGCGGGTTCTCGATGCAGCCGAGCCAGCGGTTGAGACCCATCCGTCCCACGCATTCCTGGTTGCAGCTGAGGCACAACCTGATCTCTTCGGTGGCTCCGGCGCGGGCCTTGGCCGCGAACTCGGCATCGGCGATCTGGCCGCGCACCACACCGACGAGATCGCAGTAGCCGTCGGCCAGCGCTCGCTCGGCCTGCAGCGGATCCTTGAACCTGCCGACGCCGATGACGGGAAGGTCGACCGCTTTGCGGAACGCACTCGGGATGAACAGCGCGTATCCAGGAGGGATGTGCATGCTCGCTTCGATCATGAACAGGCTGGCCGTAGCCACACCGATCGAGGTGTTGATGTAATCCACCTGTCCGCACGCCTCGACCAGCCGGGCGACCGCCACGGCGTCGTCGATCGTTGTGCCGCCCTCGATCAGCTCGTCGCCGCACAGCCGCACACCGAGGGCGAGCTGGCTGCCGATCACGGCGCGGACCGCGGCGACGATCCGCAGCAGCAGACGAGCGCGGTTCTCGAGCGCGCCGCCGTATTCGTCGGTTCGCCGGTTCGTGGCCGGCGACAGGAAGCCGCGCACGATCGACGAGTGGCTGCATTGCAGCTCGATGCCGTCGAATCCGCCCTCGGCGCAGTGCTCTGCCACGAGTGCGTAGCCGGCCACGATCTCGTCGATCTCGGCGTGATCGACGGCCTTCGGCACCTCCCGGAACAACGGGTCGGCAACAGCCGAGGGCGCCCACACCGGCAACCGTGAGAACATCGATGAGGCCTGGCCGCCGTTGTGGTTGATCTGGGCGAAGATCGGCGTGCGGTGACGGTGCACCGCATCGGTGATGCGTCGGTACCCGGGGATCACCTCACGGTGGAACCCGTGGATCAGCTTCTCGTACGGCCAGTCGGTGGGGTGGGTGGAGTGCTCCTCGGTGATGATCAGCCCGGTGCCTCCGGCAGCACGGGCCGCGTAGTAGGCGGCGTGCTGCTCTGTCGGGAGGCCGTTGCGGGCGTAGTTGGTGAGGTGCGCGCTGAACACGATCCGGTTCCTGACGGTGATCGGCCCGAGTTCGAGCGGGGACCACAGGTACCGGTACGCCATGGGCCTCAATCTACGAGCCGGCGCCGCCCTCCCGAGATCTGGGCCGAATCCGTCTCGGCCTCCGAGAGGGATTCGGCCCAGATCCGGTGAGTAGGGTTCGCTCATGCGACTGACCATCGACAGCGACAAGTGCCAAGGCCACAACCGTTGCTATGCGCTCGCTCCGGAGCTCTTCGATGTCGACGACTACGGGTCGGCTCTCGTGATCGGCGACGGAACGGTGCCACCCGAACTGGTCGCAAAGGCCAGGTTGGCCATCGCCAACTGTCCCGAGTTCGCCATCGCCGAGGCTGGCGACTGACGTGAGCGACAAACTCGACCAGGGCACCACAAGCCTCTATGGGCCGGTCAACGACTGGGCCACCGACTTCGATCACGCCGATCCGGAGTACAACCCGAACGCACACGAGATCTGGGCCGACCTGCGGGCCACGTGCCCGGTCGCCCACAGCGATCGCTATGGCGGCACGTGGCTGCCGGTCACCCACGCCGATGTGTCGCGCATCGCCTACGACACCGAGAACTTCAGCTCGCGGTCGGTAGTCGTGAGCACCGCCGAGATCCTCGCCGAGGCGCCGATCGGTGGGGCGCCGCCGATCAGCAGCGACCCGCCGTTCCACCACCACGCCCGTCGTCTCCTGCTCCCGCCTTTCGCTCCCAAGCAGATCGATCCGTGGGAGCACGACGTCCGCGCGCTGTGCCACCAGCTGATCGACGAGATGGCCGACACCGACGTGGTCGACGCGGCGGTGCAGTACGCCCAGCACATCCCCGTCAACGTCATCGCCCGCATGCTCGGGTTCCCGCTCGAGGACGCCGACTTGTTCCGCGGGTTCGTCCACGACGTGCTCGAAGGCGTCAACAAGGCGCCCGGCGTGCGCGAGGCCGCGTTCGAGCGGCTCGACGCGTATCTCGAGCGTCAGATCCAAGATCACATCGACAACCCTCGCGAAGACCTCACGTCGTTCCTGATGAACACGACGATCTTCGATCAACCCCTTTCACCCGAACATGTCCGTGGCAGCATCGTGTTGCTGCTCCTGGCCGGCATCGACACCACGTGGAGCGCGATCGGCTCCAGCATCTGGCACCTCGCCTCCACGCCCGGCGATCTTGCCCGGCTCGGCGCTGACCCCGACCTCTGGCCCACGGCGATCGAGGAGTTCCTGCGAGTCTACGCGCCGGTCACGATGGCCCGCATGGTGGCCAAGGATCACGACTTCAACGGTTGCCCGATGAAGGTCGACGACTGGGTGCTGCTGCCGTTCCCGGCCGCCAACCTCGACCCGGCCGAGTTCGATCGTGCCGACGAGGTGCTGATCGACCGTGAGGTGAATCGGCACTCGGCCTTCGGGCTCGGCATCCATCGCTGCCTTGGTTCGAACCTGGCCCGGCTCGAGGTGCGCGTCGCCGTCGAGACGTTCGTCGAACGGTTCCCCGAGTTCGAGCTCGCCGACCCCGGTACCGTCAGGTGGAGCGTGGGTCAGATACGTGGTCCGCGCGAACTGCCGGTGCGAGTGCTGCGTCGGGCATGACCGGGTGCTGGTAGATGCTGTCGCCCCTGGCGACGGCCCGGGCCACCACACACCCCAGCACGGCCGGCACCACGATGCCGCTCCCGAACAGCTCCACCGCCATCACCGCACACGCGATCGGTACGTGCGCCGCAGCACCGAACACCGCGGCGAGGCCAACCGCGCCGAGCGCCGCCGCGGAGAGTTGAAGCGGTGAAGCGAGCACCGAGCCGAGCGTGGCCCCGATCACGAACAGCGGGGTCACCTCGCCGCCGACGAACCCGGTTCCGAGTGCGAGGCACGTGAACACCAACTTCAACGTAGGGTCCCACCAGGCGAGCTCGGCGCCCGAGAACGCGCCGTCGAGCAAGGGGAGCGACAGCCCGAGGTAGTCGCGGCCGACCAGCGCCATGAGCAGCACGGTGGCGACTCCGCCGATCGCGGGGCGCGCCGGCGGCCAGACGACGGTGCGAGCCATGAACGACTTCAACGCCGGTACAGCGAGCGCGAACAGGCGGGCCGTGGCCCCGAAGGCGACGCCGGCTACGACCAGCCTGGCGATGGTGGAGGCGTCGAACGGCATCGTGATGCGTGGACGAGCGGTGTGGCTCTGGCCTAGCGACGTGACCACCCACTCCCCGACGAACGCGGCCGGTGCCGCGGCGAGCAGCGCTCGGAACGTGCGGCGTCGCGCCACCTCCAGTGCGAACACGACGCCGGCGAAGGGCACGCCGAACACCGACCCGAACCCGCCGGCCAACGCGGCTCGGGCCAACGTGGCGCGCTGATCGTGATCGAGGCGGAGGGCCCGCGCTCCGGCGTCGGTGAGCGCCGCCGACATCTGCACCGCGGTTCCCTCGCGCCCGACCGATGCACCGAAGAGATGGCCGAACAACGTTCCCCCGAGCACGAGCGGAGCCATCCGCGCCGGGGCGCCCCGCGTGTAGGCGTGGGCCTCGCTGACCGCGAGCGCGGTGCCCCCGACGGCGCGACCACCGATCAGGTGATAGGTGAAGCCGACGAGCAGGCCGGCCGCGGGGAGGAGCCACACGATCCATTCGTGATCGACCCGCAACTCGGTGACCCGGTCCAACCCCTCCAGGAACACGAACGAGGCCAACCCGGCCAACACGCCGGAGCAGGCCCCTAGCACCACGAACAGCGCCGAGCGGCGGAGGTGGGTCATCAAAGCCTGGTGAGTGGCGCCCACGCCAACGACAGATGCTTCGTGCCGACCTCGCGGAACCGGATCGTGGCTTCGGCGCGGTCGCCGTCGCCGCGCACCTCTACGATCACTCCTTCCCCGAACGTGGGATGGCTGACGTCGTCGCCCATCCGCAGACCGATGGCCTCGGCGCCCGACGGCGTGGGCTGTGACCTGCCGGCGCGGAGCGCGGCCTCGACGACTCGCTCGCGGTGGGCCTCGGCCGCGTCGTCGTCGGGGTCGTAGCTCGAGACCGGCGACCGCTTGGACGGAGCCGGGTCGCCGTAGCGGCGGCGGTCGTCGCGGTCGCGATAGCTCTGCCGGCCGTAAGCCCCGCGGCCCCCGCCACTGCCCTTGGCTTCGATCAGCTCGACCGGGATCTCGTCGAGAAAACGACTCGGCGGGTTGTACTGCGTGGACCCGAACAGCGTGCGGCTCCACGCATGGCTGAGGTGCAGGCGGCGTTGGGCGCGGGTGATGCCCACGTACGCGAGGCGACGCTCCTCCTCGAGCTCGGCCGGTTCGGTGAGCGCCCGCGTGTGCGGGAACACGCCTTCCTCCATGCCGAGCAGGAACACGTTCGGGAACTCGAGGCCCTTGGCCGAATGGAGCGTCATCAGCACGACGTGGTTGTCGTCGTCGAGATCGTCGGTATCGGCAACGAGCGACACCTGCTCGAGGAACTCGTCGACCCGGGTGTACTCGCGCGCCGCACCGATCAGCTCGCCGAGGTTCTCGACGCGACCGTTCGACTCGACCGAAGCCTCGGCCTCGAGCTCGCCCAGGTAGCCGCTCATCTCGAGCGCGGTCTGCAACACATCAGCGGGACCTGCCGGGTGGTCGGGGTGGTCGATCATCGCCGTGAGATCGTCGAGCAACCTGACGAAGGACTCGACACCACGAGCCGCCGGGCCGGTGAGCGCGGCCTCGTTGGCGCGGCGCATCGCGTCGGTGAAGCTGATCGTCTCGGCGGCCGCGAACGCATCGAGCTTGCCGACGCTCGTGTCTCCGACGCCGCGCTTGGGCACGTTCAGCACCCGCTTGACGCTGACTTCATCGGCAGGGTTCACCGCGGCACGCAGGTACGCCATGGCATCCTTGATCTCGCGGCGGTCGTAGAACCGCGTGCCGCCGACCACCTTGTAGGGAACCCCGAGGCGGATCAGCGACTCCTCGACGACCCTCGCCTGGGCGTTGGTGCGGTAGAAGATGGCGATCTCGCGCCACTGCTGGGCGTCGGTCTCGTGCAGCGAGTGCAAGGTGCGCACCACCCACGAGGCTTCGTCGTGCTCGTCGTCGGCGTGGTAGCGAACGATGCGGTCGCCCTGACCGAGCTCGCTCCAGAGCTCTTTCGGGCGCCGCGCCGCGTTGTGCGAGATGACCGCGTTGGCCGCATCGAGGATGACCTGGGTGCTGCGGTAGTTCTGGTCGAGCACGATCGTGGTGAGGTTCTCGAACGAGTCCTCGAGCTGGTTGATGTTGCGCACGTCGGCGCCGCGGAACCCGTAGATCGACTGGTTCTCGTCGCCAACGGCGGTGATCTCGCCGCTGTCGGCGGCGAGCAGCACGGCAAGCTCGTTCTGGGCGAGGTTGGTGTCCTGGTACTCGTCGATGAGGATGTGCTTGAACCGCTCGCGGTAGCTCTGTAACACGTCGGGGTGCTTGCGGAACAGCTCGACGGTCTGGGTGAGCAGATCGTCGAAGTCCATCGCACCGGCCCGTAGCAGCCGGGCCTGGTATTCGCGGTACACGTCGGCGTGCTTGCGTTCGAAGATGTTCGACGCCTTGGCTGTGGCCTGATCGGGGCCGATCAGCTCGTTCTTCCAGAGGCTGATCGTGGCGTGGACGGCCCGCGGTGCGAACCGCTTGGCGTCGAGGCCGAGGTCGCGGATGACGTATCCGGTGAGGCGCTGCGCATCGGCCTGGTCGTAGATGCTGAAGGTGCGCGGGTAGCCGAGGCGATCGGCGTTGGCACGCAGGATGCGCACGCACGCGGCGTGGAACGTGGACACCCACATCTTCTGGGCGACGGGGCCGACCAGCACCGCGACGCGCTCGCGCATCTCGCCGGCCGCCTTGTTGGTGAACGTGATCGCGAGGATCTGCATCGGGTGCACGCCCTCGTCGATGAGGTGGGCGATGCGATGGGTGAGCACCCGGGTCTTGCCCGATCCGGCACCTGCAACTACCAGCAGCGGTGAACCGCGGTGCACCACGGCATCGAGCTGGTCGGGGTTGAGCCCTTCGAGGCTGCCGGCAGTCATGATCAGCTCATCCTACGGAACCGGTGTCACGTGCTACATGGAAGCCGACCGGTGCGACGTGATTGAATCTCGACCATGAAGGCAGCCATCCTCGTCGAGAGTCTCACCGGGAACACATGGAGAGCAGGAGAGCGCATCGCCGCGTTGCTGCAGCAGGAGGGCTGGTCGATCACCGGGCTCGACCGGGTGCGCCAGCCCAATCATGCCGCGATCCAGGATGCCGACTTCGTTCTCGTCGGCACGTGGACGCACGGCCTGTTCGTCGTGGGCCAGGCGCCGTGGGGGCTCGGT
>VFMC01000372.1:0-1275 GCA_006515795.1 Acidimicrobiaceae bacterium
GTGTCGGCGTCGCCGGCGTCGGCCTTGGCCCGGCTGATCGCGGCGTGCTCGGGACCGCCGCCGCGGCGACTGACGAGGGTGACGCTGTTGCCCCGTTCGGCGAGCAGCAGCGCGGTCGTGCTGCCCACTGGCCCGGCGCCGACGACGACGTGATGTTCCGACATGATGGTCCCCTTGGTGTGATCGAATGCGAATGGTGGTCTCGAACGAGAGCAGTGCTCACATTATCGACTGAGCCGGGATGAATCAAGAGCACTGCTCTCGTTTTGGAGTGACGTTCGCTACACTGCCCCGATGACCGGCCTACGAGCACGGGTGCGCGCCGAACTGACCGCCGAGATCACCGCCATCGCCCGCCGCCAAGTGGTCACCGAGGGCGCCGGCAACCTGTCATTGCGGGCAATCGCCCGCGAGATGGGCATGGCCAGCTCGGCCATCTACCGCTACTTCTCCAGCCGCGACGAGTTGCTCACCGCCCTCATCGTCGAGTCGTACAACGAGCTCGGCGCGGCCGCCGAAGCTGCCGACGCGACGTGCGCGCGATCCGAAGTGATGCAACGGTGGCTCGCGGTGAGCCGCGCCGCGTACGGCTGGGCCACCGCGAACCCGGCGGAGTACGCGCTGCTGTTCGGCACCCCGGTGCCCGGCTACGCGGCGCCGCCGGACACGATCGGACCGGCGAGCCGCTTCACCCTGGTGCTCGTCGGCCTGCTCGATGAAGCAGATCGCCAGGGGCTCGATGCCGCCGTAAAGCCGGTGGCCGACCCGGCGATGCACGACGACCTCGAACGTCTCCGGGAGATGACCGCGACCACGGTGGGCAACGACGCGTTCGTGGCTGGCATGCAGGCATGGACCGCGCTGTTCGGCGCGATCAGCTTCATCATCTTCGGTCAGCTGAACAACGTGATCACCGACCACGACGAGTTCTTCGGCGTGCTGGCGGATCTGATCGGCCGCCAGGTGTTCGCAGCACCGGCGCGGCCCCGTTCGTGAGGTCGGCGGGAACCGCGAGCAAGCGAACGTTCGTCCAAGTGGCATGAACCCGAATCGTCAGCCCCTCCGCGGAACCGAATCCCCCGACCCCTCCCACGCCATCACCCGTCGCAGTTTGCTGATCGCGGCTCTGGGTGCTCCGGCGCTCGCCTCCCTTGTCGCCGCATGCGGAGACCCGACGACCGAGCCGGCCGGCACCGTGCCCGGGACGACGCCAGGGACAGTTCCCGGGACAGTTCCCGGGACAGTTCCCGGGACCGGGGCGACGGGCTCGATCGA
>VFMC01000372.1:1299-4543 GCA_006515795.1 Acidimicrobiaceae bacterium
AGACGGGCGGTCGTTCATGCCAGGCGTGACAACCCTCGAGTTCCCCGGACCGCTGCTGGCCCCGATGAACGTGCGGGCGATAACCGAAGCGGGCGTCCAACGGCTGCTGAGCCTGGCCGACGACGCCGGCCTGCTCGCCCCTCCACCCGACTACACGTCCGAGGCCGACCAGTTGGTCGCCGACGCACCGAACACCGTCGTCACGATCTCGGCCGCCGGCGCCACCTTCAGCCACAGCGCCTACGCCCTCGGTCTGATGGGCGATGACGGGACCGGCGGCGACGACGAATCCACCCCGGCGCGGCGCACGCTCTTCGGCTTCGTCCACGCGCTCGAAGACCTCGCCGCCGTCGTCGGCGCCGAGAACCTCGGCGAGGAGGCAATCGACCGACCCACCGAGTTCCGCCTGCAGAGCTACGCGGTCACCGAGGGCGATCTGGCGAGCTTCGATCCAGCGCCGACCATCGTCGACTGGCCGGCCTCGACCGGGCTCGACCTTGCAGCAGCGGCGGAGTGTGCTCGAGTTTCGGCCGATGCCGCAGGCGCGATCTTCGCCGACGCCGATCAGAACACCGTCTTCCGCCAGGGCGACGCGCTGTATCGCCTCGCGGTAGCAGCCGTGCTCCCCGGCGACCGCCCCTGCTGACCCGCCCGCTGGCTGCACGATCTGGGCCGATCCTGTCTCGGCCGCCGAGACGAATTCGGCCCAGATCCTGAGGGGTCCGGGCTGCGACCGCCGATAGCGGTTTCGCTGCTACGGTGCGTCTCGGCGCGGCGGTTCGACAGCGGAGGAAATCGATGGCTCTCCCCACGAGGCACGCGCGGCACGATCGGCGAATCGGTCGGATCTTGGTGGGCGTGACCGTCCTGTTGGCGGCGGCACCGGCCAGCACGTCGGCAGGCACGTCGGCTGGGCCGGTCGCCAGGCCCGAGGCCTTGCCGTTCGGGTTCTCCGAGGTGGCCGTCGGCTCGGCGGCGAACCCCACCACCGTTCGGGCGCTCCCCAACGGCACCGTGGCGGTGCTGGAGAAGGCGGGAGGAGTGCGGATCGTTCGCAACGGCGCCCTGCTCCCGGCGCGGGCACTCACGCTGTCGGTCTGCTCGACGAGTGAACGCGGCCTGCTCGGCATTGCCGCAGGCAGCGATTTCGGGGCTACGGGGTACGTGTACCTCTACTACACCCGGGTCGAGGCCACCGCCGCAGGTGGCTGTGTCAACCGGGTGAGCAGGTTCACGATGACCAACGACGTGATCGCGCCGGCCTCCGAGCTCGTGCTCGTCGACAACATCTCGTCGAACGCCGGCAACCACAACGGCGGCGACGTCGAGATCGGCAAGGACGGCATGCTCTACATCGCCGTAGGCGATGCCGGCGCCGATCCCCGCGGCGGTGGTGGACCCAACGACGCGGCCCGCGACCTCTCGTTGCTGAACGGCAAGATCCTCCGCGTCGACCCGGCCACCGGCGGTCCAGCTCCCGGCAACCCGTACAGCGGGGCCGGAACCTCCCCCTGCCGGGTCAGCGGGACAACAAGCGCCCCCACCACGGTCTGCCAGGAGATCTACGCCTCCGGCCTGCGCAACCCGTGGCGCTTTGCGTTCGACCCCAACGCGTCGGGAGTGCGCTTCTTCATCAACGACGTCGGCCAGAACACGCGCGAAGAGGTGGACGAGGGCATCCTCGGGGCGGACTACGGTTGGAACATCCGCGAGGGGCAGTGCCCACAAGGACAGAACCCGCCATGCGCCGGACCGCCCGCCGGGCTCACCGATCCGATCACCGACTACGGGCGCGACTTCGGCACCTACGTGACCGGTGGTGCGTTCATCCCCAACGGCGTGTGGCCGAGCCAGTTCGACGGGGCTTACTTCTTCGGCGACGGCGGCAGTGGCAAGTTCTGGGTGCGATACGCGAACGGCGCCGTCGACTACAACAGCACGTTCCACACCGCGATCGGCATGGCCGACATGGACTTCGTCACCGAGTCAGGCGGGCTCGCCCTGTACTTCGTGGTCTCCGGCACGAGCAACTCGGTCCGCAAGATCACGTTCCCCACGCAGCCCATCCCGACGCCGTCGGCACCACTCAGGTACGTGCCCACGCTGCCGGCGGGTCGTGTCTTCGACAGCCGGCTCGCTCCGTTCGGCGCAGCACCGGTGGCCGGCAACACCGTGCGCACGATCCCCGTCGGCGTTGACGGAGCGGTCACCAAGGCGGTACTGGTGAACATCGCCTACGTCGACCCGGTGGTGCCTGGCTTCCTGCGCGCGTGGCAGGCCGGAGCGACGATGCCGATCACGTCGAACATCAACGCCCTTGCCGGCGAGGTGGTGGCCAACGCCGCTGTCGTACCCGTCGATGGTGCGGGCCGGATCGACATCCTCACCAACGCCACGATTCGCGCCGCTCCCACCACAACGGCTGATCGACACGCGCGAGCCCGTGACTTCCAGCAACACCTTCACCGAGAACGGGGCCGGTTCGATCAACCTCGTCAACGCGCCATTGCGTGGTCGGCTCGGCGTGCCTAGCTCGGGCGTTTCGGCCGTGGTGCTCACGGTCACGGCGCTGGCCGGCTCGACCGCCGGCGGCGGGTACGTCACGGTCGCCCCCGGCGGCACGGCGCAGCCGCCCACGTCGAACCTGAACACCAACGATCCTGGCGACATCCGACCGAACCTGGTGGTCGTGCCACTGGGCTCGGATGGCTCGATCGACTTGCACCTGTTCCGCACCGACGACGTGGTCGTCGACGTGACCGGCTACTTCACCGACGCGACGGCGCCTGTGTCCACCACCGGCCGGTTCCGCTCGCTCACCCCGTATCGAGAGACCGACACCCGCACGCCGTTCGGGTTCGACCGGTTCGGCGGCCCGGGTACGCGCTCGATCGACCCGCTGTCGGTGCCGTCGACGGCCATTGCGATGGCCCACAACATGACGCTCGTGAACAACGACGCGGCGATGTTCCTCACCGCCTTCCCGGCTGAGCCTCGGCCGTTCGTCAGCAGCGCGAACGCCAGTGGACCGAACCAGCTACGAGCCGCTGCTGCTTTCACACCGCTCGGGTCGGGGTCGATGAGGTACTACTCGATGGCCCCGACCGATCTGGTGGTCGACGTGACCGGCTACTTCGAGAGCTGACCTGCGAGGCACCAGTAACCTGAATGCCGTGGCACGTCTGCGGATCGCACTGGCTCAGATCAATCCGAAGGTCGGCGATCTCGAGGCCAACCTGGCGAC
>VFMC01000373.1 GCA_006515795.1 Acidimicrobiaceae bacterium
CGCTGAGGATGCTCACCGTGTTGCCACTGACCTGCACGAAACCACCGTGGACGGCCAGGTCGAGAACCACGCCGTCGACGAGGTTGATGCGCGTGTGGTTCTCGGTGAGCGCACCGAGAAATGGTGCATGACCAGGGAGGAAGGCGATCTCGCCGCCACCGACGGTGCGCGTGATCACCTGTGTGGCCTCACCGGAGAAGATCACGCTCTCGGGTGAAACGACCTCGACCTGGATGATGCCCATGCTCAGGCTGCGCCTTCCTGCAGCGCCTTCGCCTTCGCCAACACCTGCTCGACGCCGCCGACGTTCAAGAATGCCTGCTCCGGCACATCGTCGAGGTCGCCCTGGACGATCGCCTCGAAGCTCTCGACCGTCTCGGCCACCGGCACGGTCTCGCCGCTCACACCGGTGAACACCTCTGCCACGTAGAACGGCTGGCTGAGGAAGCGCTGCACCTTGCGCGCCCGAGAAACGGTGAGGCGGTCTTCCTCGGACAACTCGTCGAGCCCGAGGATGGCGATGATGTCTTGCAGCTCCTTGTATCGCTGCAGGATCTCCTGCACCCGCCGGGCGACGTCGTAGTGCCGTTGCCCGACGACCTCAGGCTGAAGGATCGTCGAAGTGGAAGCCAACGGATCGACTGCTGGGTAGATGCCCAACGAGGCGATCTGGCGGCTCAGCTCGGTGGTCGCGTCGAGGAACGTGAAGGTGGTGAACGGCGCCGGGTCGGTGTAGTCGTCGGCCGGCACGTACACAGCCTGCAAAGAGGTGATCGACCGGCCGCGCGTTGACGTGATCCGCTCCTGCAACTGGCCCATCTCATCGGCGAGCGTGGGCTGGTAGCCCACGGCCGACGGCATCCGGCCGAGAAGGGTGGACACCTCCGAGCCGGCCTGCACGAAGCGGAAGATGTTGTCGACGAACAGCAGCACGTCCTGGTTCTGGACGTCACGGAAGTACTCGGCCATGGTGAGCGCCGACAGGGCGACGCGCAGGCGCACGCCCGGCGGTTCGTCCATCTGGCCGAACACGAGCGCGGCCTTCTCGAACACGCCCGACTCGGTCATCTCGATCATCAGGTCGGTGCCCTCACGGGTGCGCTCACCGACGCCGGCGAACACCGAAACGCCACCGTGGTTCTGGGCGACGCGGCGGATCATCTCGGTGATCAGCACCGTCTTGCCCACGCCCGCGCCACCGAACAAACCGATCTTGCCACCAGCGAGGTACGGCGTGAGCAGGTCGATCACCTTGATGCCGGTCTCGAACATGCGCTTCGACGGCTCGAGCGCAGCGAAGTCGGGGGCGGCGCGGTGAATCTCCCAGCGCTCGATGTCGGCGAAGTCGGCGTTGTCGCCGTCGAGCACGTCTCCCCACACGTTCCACACGTGGCCGAGGGTGCGGTCGCCGACCGGTACGCGGATGCCGTGGCCGGTGTTGCGCACCGCAGTGCCGCGCACGAGGCCGTCGGTCGGCTTGAGGCACACTGCCCGGACGCGGCTGCCGCCGAGTTGCTGAGCGACCTCGGCCAACACGCTCACGTCCTTGCCGTCGACGCGTACGGTGAACTCGAGCGCGGTGTTGAGCTCTGGGAGCGAACCGCGGGGGAACTCGACGTCGACCACCGGGCCGGCGATGCCGACGACCCTGCCGTCCTTGAGGTCGGTTTCGGTCGGTCCATTTTCAATCATCGTCATGGCAGCGTTCCTTGCTAGTGGCCGGGCTCTGGTTGCCGGGCTCTGAAGGCCGGGTCCCGGCGTTGGCAGTTCTAGGGGTTGGGGTACTTCTGGGCGTGAAGATCACGGGCTTGGTCGATCCAGTTCTCGCGCTCGATCCGCCCTGGGAAGTCGAGCTCGGCACCGATCCGTTCGGCGTCGGCGGCAGTCCATCCGGCGATCTGGGCGAACGTGGTGATGCCCATTTCGCGGAGCTTCTGATCGAGCACCGGGCCGATGCCGAGGATCACCTCGAGATCGTCGGGCTCCAGCACGCCGACCGCCGAAGATGCCAGCGCCGCCTGCGGCCTGGCGTCGAGTGGCGCGTCGGTGAGAGGTGCGAGATCGACGATGCGGACCTTCTTGGAATCGCCGCCGAGAGCTTCGGCGCCGCTCACGATCTCCATGATCTCGGTGGTGATCGAGTCCTGCCGGGCCCGGTTCATGATCCGGCTGAGGTTCTTGATGATCTCCTCGGCGTTGTCGGTTGCGCTCTTCATCGCCCGCTGCCGGAACGCATGCTCGCTCGCCGCGGCGTTGAGCAGGGCCGCATAGATGCGGGCCTCGACGTAGCGTGGCAGCAGGGTGTCGAGGATGGTGCCCGGGTCGGGTTCGAACTCGAAGTCGGCCGCGGTTCCCGATGGAGCGGCTCCTCTGCCGTCGCCGCCTTCCACCGC
>VFMC01000374.1 GCA_006515795.1 Acidimicrobiaceae bacterium
CTCCACGTGCTCGAGCTCCACCACGCGACCTGGATGGCACAGCGCGCATGCCACTTCCAGTGCTGTCAGCACCTGGCGGCCGTCGCCGCTGGCCAAACTCGCCAGGTGATCGATCGCCGCCGCGGATGCGGTCGCGCCCTCGGCGGCCAGCCCGCGCTGGATGAGCGTCTGGATCGCGGCCTCGTCGAGTGGCTCGAGGCGGAACAACGTGCTGCGGCTGCGCAGCGGAGGGTTCACCTCGAAGTACGGGTTCTCCGTGGTCGCACCGATCAGCGTGAGCGTGCCGTCCTCCACCGCCGGGAGCAGCGCATCTTGCTGGGCCTTCGAGAACCGATGGATCTCATCGAGGAACAAGATCGTGCCGCGACCGTGCTCACCGAGCCGCTGCCGGGCCCGCTCGATCACCTCGCGGACATCCTTCACGCCGGCATTCACTGCGCTGAGCTGCTCGAAGACACGCTTCGTGGTGCCCGACACGGCGAGCGCGAGGGTGGTCTTGCCGGTACCGGGAGGTCCCCAGAAGATCGCGCTCGTGAGGCGGTCCTGCTCGACGAGCCGGCGGAGGGGCCGGCCGGGACCGACCAGGTGCTCCTGACCGACGACATCGTCGAGCGAGCGAGGCCGCAACCGTGCCGCCAGTGGCGACTGCGACTTCAGCCGTTGCTCGGCGGCGGCGCTGAACAGGTCGGTCACCTGGTTGACGCTATCCCAGCCGGTGCCGGGCATCCGCTGTGACTGCTTCGACCGTTCAGGGCCATGCCCGGTCAGGCGGTGCCAAGCACCTTGGCATATGCAGCGCGCCGGAACTCGGGCACATGATCGATCAACCACGTCGGCTCGACCCACTGCCACGCAACGAACTCGCTGCCGTCGGGCGACGGCTCGACATCGGGTCGGAGCACGTCGAAGAAGAACCACTTCTGCACCTGCCCCCGCCGCTTGCCGGCGCGGCCGTGCATCTCCATGATGTCGGGCGTCCACTCGTAGGCGATCCAGTCTGGGTGCTCTGCCACCACCTTCACGTCGTCGGGACCGAGACCGGTTTCCTCGCGCAGCTCGCGCCACGCACCCGCCAACGGCTCTTCACCGGCATCGAGGCCACCCTGCGGTAGCTGCCAGCTCCCCGCACCGTCGGAGCGCTCGAACACCATCACTCGACACCGATCGGGGTGACGCACCACGATCACCACTCCTGCCCGAAAGTGCTGCCCGCTCATCCCCCGCCACCGTAACGCCCTCCACATCGAGCGTGTGTGCACAGATGCACCGGATGCGGTGCATCTGTGCACAAACGCAGCGATCACAGGAGGGCGCGACGCAGGATCGACTCGATCTCGGCGTCCGACATCCGCCATGTCACCTCGAGCGGCCGCCAGCCCACCAGGACCATCTCGTTCTGCCGCCGGGCGTCGCGGTCGAGCGCGGTAGCCATCGAGTGGAACCCGAACCCGTTGCCTTCGAGGAAGACGTGTCGTTCAGGCCAGGCGAAGTCGATCCGGTACCGCACGCCACCGAACTCGACACGGAGCTGATGACTCGGCACGGGCAGCCCGGCACGGTCGATAATCCGGCGGATCCGGCCCTCGAGCTCGCTCTCCCCCGGGTCGTATCCAGGAATCCGAGCGGCCAGCACCCGGCGCAGTCGGGCGACCGACCGCCCAGGCGCTGGCCGAAGCTGGCTCACCCTCAGGCGCAGGGCATCCAGGTCGAGCAGCCGACGACGGATCAGGTCGTCAACTGCCCGCCCAAGCGACTCGTCGTGCAGCGCGCCACTCAGGTCGACAACGGTTCGCACCGGCGACGTGCAGGGAATCCCATTGCGCGCGGTCAGGTCGCCGGGCGCGATGTACCCGGATCGGTGGGCAATGACGCCGGGCATCCTCACCTGGCGCAGCAGCGGTGCGATCACGTGGATCGCCTCGCTCTCCATCCGGTCGCCGCCCAGGAGCCGTAGCGCCGTCTGATTCGAAGCGGCCACGTTCGGACCAGCTGCCAGGACCACCGCGCGAACCTCCTGCATCCAACTCCGCGGCGCACCACCGACGGCGAAGACGTTGCGCCGCACGCGGCGCAGGTGACCGTCGAACTGTTCGCGGTCGCGACGCCGCCGGGTCTGCCCATCCATCCCCAACACCTCGCTCGTCATCAACCCATCGCGCCGTTCCGCCCACGGAAAGCGCTCATCCTCGCGCTGATCGTCCATATGCACCTCGCTTCGTACAGCGTGTGTGCACAGATGCACCGGATGCGGTGCATTCGCGCACAAACGCGGTGGTCGGGAGGGGGAAGGTGGGGGGAAGGTGCGGGGGTCAGGCCTTGGGGGGAAGGGTGCGGATGCCGAGGTCGTCGAGCTGCTTGGCGTCGACAGGAGTGGGGGCGTTGG
>VFMC01000375.1 GCA_006515795.1 Acidimicrobiaceae bacterium
GTACGCTCAAACTTCGCCTTGCTCATGGGAGCCTCCGTTGCTCGGGATCAGGTGGGGTTGTCAAAGAACGCAGCGAGTGTAGCGGGCGCGGGCACCCGCTCACCACCCCGACCAGCAGTTTTGCCCCCGCTCTCGCGCAGATCATCCGTGAGCCCCCGCCGGCGTGGGGGCGACCATCGCTCATGGACCCCCACGTCCGTGAGCCCCCGCCGGCATGGGGCCCGCCATCGCTCACGGGTCACCGGTGCCGCTATCGTCGGGGCGAGGCGTCCGTAGCTCAACGGATAGAGCATCTGACTTCGGATCAGAGGGTTGGGGGTTCGAGTCCCTCCGGACGCGCCGACGCGACTTGGGGCCGGGCCGCCCGGGTTTGAGTGTCTGGGCGGTTGCGGCGAGACTGCGCCATGACTCCCGACCAACGACTCATCGAGCTCGGCCTCGAACTGCCCGCACCGGTTGCCCCCGCCGGCCTCTACGTCGCCGCCGTCCGCACCGGAAGCCTGCTCTTCCTCTCGGGCGCCGGACCGGCGCGACCCGACGGTCAGTTCGTGATCGGCAAGGTCGGCGGCGACGTCACCCTCGATGAGGCCCGCGAAGCAGCCCGTTGCACCGGCCTGCAACTTCTGTCCACCATGCGCGCCGAGCTGGGCAGCCTCGACCGTGTGGTGCGGGTCGTGAAGTTGCTCGGAATGGTCAACTGCGCTCCCGGCTTCAACCGCACGCCCTCGGTGATCGACGGCTGCTCGGAGTTGTTCATCGAAGTGTTCGGTGAGGCGGGGCGCGGCGCTCGCTCGGCTGTCGGCATGGCCGAGCTGCCGTTCGACATCTGCGTCGAGATCGAGGCCGTCGTCGAGATCACGGCTGACTGAGAGGGGCGCCTATCGGTACGACCGGCTGCACCCGAGCGAGCCCGGATCCGGGCGTGATATATCAAATGTATACTGGTGCGATGCAACTCGCGTCACGCCTCGACAACCTCGGCACGGAGACCGCCTTCGCGGTGTCGTTGGCTGCCGCCGACTGGGCCGCCAAGGGGAACCAGGTCTTCCCGTTCCACCTCGGCGACATGAACCTGCCCACGCCGGCCAACGTCGTCGAAGCGATGGACCGGGCCATCGCCGACGGCCGCACCGGATACTGCGCCGCCGCCGGCATCGCACCGCTGCGCGAGGCGCTGGCCGACGACGTCGGTGCTCGCCGTGGGCTCTCGTTCGCGCCCGCCAACGTCGTGGTGCAACCCGGCGGCAAACCGGTGATCGGAAAGTTCATCCAAACCGTGATGGAACCGGGCGACGAGGTGCTCTACCCCAACCCCGGTTACCCGATCTACGAAAGCCAGATCGAGTACCACGGCGGCACCGCTGTGCCGTACCGCTACATCGAAACACCCACCGGCTTCGCGCTCGACCTCGAGTACCTCGCCGCGCACATCACACCGCGCACCAAGGCCCTCATCTACAACGACCTGCAGAACCCACTTTCGTCGGAGAGCAGCGCCGAAGAGATGCAGGCCGTCGCCGAGCTGGCCATCGCCAACGACCTGTGGGTGCTCAGCGACGAGGCGTACTTCGAGATGCGCTACTCGGGCGCCAGCCACTCGATCGCCAGCCTGCCCGGCATGCAGGATCGCACCGTCATCCTCTACACCTTCTCCAAGAAGTTCGCGATGACCGGGTGGCGCCTCGGCGCGGCCATCGCTCCGGTTCCCGTGGCCGAGATGATCGCCAAGCTCAACACCAACGACGAGTCGTGCACGGCGCACTTCGTGCAATGGGCCGGCCTGGAAGGCATCACCGGCGACCAGTCCGGACCGGTCGCCCTCGTCGACGCGATGCGCTCGCGCCGCGATGCCACCGTCGCCGGGGTCGGCGCGATCGCCGGCATGCACACGGCGTGCCCCGACGCAACCTTCTACCTCTTCGTCAACGTCACCGGCGCCATGCACGCCAAGGGCTTCACCGACGTAGCCGAGTTCGCCACCGCAGCCCTGCACAGCACCGGAGTGTCGTTCTGCACGCGCCGGCACTTCGGCCGTCCGCAGCCGGGCGAGACCGCCCAGTACATCCGCCTCGCCTACTCGGGCATCGACATCGCCGACATCACCGCCGGCCTCGGAAAGCTCCGTGACTGGGTGGCCTCGTGACCGCGTCACTCGGTCGCGTCGTCGTCACCGGCAAGATCCCCGAGCCCGGCCTCGAACTGCTGCGGGGCGCCGATCACGAGGTCATCGCGTGGACCGACGCCACGGCGATCCCGCGCGACGAGCTGCTGCGACGCGTGGCCGGCGCCGATGTGATCGTGTCGCTGCTCACCGAGAGGATCGACGCGGAGCTGCTCGATGCCGCCGGGCCGCAACTGCGCGCAGTGTGCAACGTGGC
>VFMC01000732.1:0-601 GCA_006515795.1 Acidimicrobiaceae bacterium
CTGCTCCAGCACCTCGCGCCCGGCGGAGAGCTCGCGCTCGACTTCGACGACGACATCACGGGCGGCGCCTGCGTTGCCCGGCCGACCGAGGAGGTGGCGGCATAGAAGCGTCGTTCGTACTCGAGCTGACGATCCTCGTCCTCGCGATCTTCCTCGGCGTCGAGGTGATCTCGAAGGTGCCGACGATGCTGCACACACCGCTGATGTCGGGCACGAACGCGATCCACGGGATCGTGATCGTCGGCGCGATCCTGATCGCCGGCGCCGCCGACGACACGTTCTCGAAGGTCGTCGGGATCGTCGCCGTCGTGCTCGCCTCGGCGAACGTCGTCGGCGGTTTCGTCGTCACCGACCGCATGCTGCAGATGTTCAAGAGAAGGGAGCCGCGGCGTGAGTCGAACGACGACTGACGCCCTGTACCTGGTCACGATCGTGACCTTCATCCTGGCGCTCCGGTTCCTCTCGTCACCGAAGCACGCGCGCAAGGGAAACTGGATCGGCGCCGCCGGGATGCTGCTCGCGATCGTGGTCACGCTGGCCCAGGACGGCCTCGGCAACTACGCCCTGATCGGGGTCGGCATGGTCGCCGGCGGCGCCGTCG
>VFMC01000732.1:624-1040 GCA_006515795.1 Acidimicrobiaceae bacterium
GTTCAACGGGGTCGGCGGCGGGGCAGCAGCGCTCATCGCGCTCGACGAGTTCCACCGGTTCGCCGGCAGCTTCTCGACCGTCGAGGCGACCTCGACGGCTCTCTCGGCGCTGATCGGCGCCATTTCGTTCTCCGGCTCGCTCGTCGCGTTCGCGAAGCTGCAGGAGCTGATCTCGGGGCGCCCGATCGTGTTCCGCGGCCAGCAGGTCGTGAACGCGCTGATCATCGGCACCGCAGCCGTGCTCGGCGTCTGGATCGCCGCAGGCGGAGACCGCCAGGGGCTGATCTACGGCCTCATTGTCGCCGCCCTCGTCTTCGGAGTGATGTTCGTGCTGCCGATCGGCGGCGCCGACATGCCCGTCGTGATCTCGCTCCTCAACGCCTTCACCGGGCTCGCCGCCTCGGCGACGGGCTTCG
>VFMC01000733.1 GCA_006515795.1 Acidimicrobiaceae bacterium
CGCACATCCTCGGGCGGCTTGGTCACGATTCCTGCGACTGCAGACACCAACGCGAGTCTCGTCGGCATCCAGACGACCATCACCGTCGTGGGCCTCACTCCCCACACCGTGTACAGCCTCTACCGCCAGCCGTCGGTCGCCAAGGGCGGCATCGCGGACAGCGGCGCGCCGGTCGGCACGGCCACCGCCAACGCCAACGGCGCGGTCAACTTCGAGAACGTCACCGTCGAGAACGGCGACCTCCTGACCGTCCAGGATGCGGGCAACACCGAGCAGCCCGTCAGGGTCACCGTCAACACCACGGGCGAGCAGAATCACAACCCGACCGTTAGCGCCGGCCAGAACCAGAACGTTCTCACCAACGCTCTGGTTACCCTGACCGCCACCGGTCAGGATGTTGACGCCAACGTCCTCTCCTACGCGTGGGCCCAGACCTCCGGGTCGACCGTGGTTCTCACCGGCGCCAGCACCGCGACGGCCACCTTCACGCCAACCATCGTCGGCACCTACGTCTTCACCGTAACGGCGTCGGACGGTCACGGCGGTAGCGCTACCTCCAGCGTGACCATCACCGTGGCCGCTCCGGCGCTCCATCAGACGACGGTCGCCATAGGCGCCACTCCGTCGCCGCAGGTCGTCGCCACTGCCCAGCCGAGTCTGACCGTCGCGCTCAACACGGCCGTCTCTCTGGTCGGCACGCCGACCCTCTTCGACGGCGCCACGGTGGTCACATACGCGTGGACGCAGACCGCCGGCACGCCGGCCCTGACGCTCACCAACGCCAGCTCCGCCACCGCCGGGGTCACTCCGGCCACGGCGGGCAGCTACACGTTCACGCTCACGGTGACCGACAGCCAGGGCGGCATCGGCACCGGCTCGGTGACCCTCACGGTCAACGCGGCCAACCGGGCGCCGGTCGCCAACGCCGGTCCGGGCCAGTACGGCGTCGGCTACGGCAAGCAGGTCACGCTGAACGGCTCCGGTTCGAGCGATCCGGACGGCGGCCAGCTCTCGTTCCTGTGGTCCCAGTCCTCGAGCGACAAGG
>VFMC01000376.1 GCA_006515795.1 Acidimicrobiaceae bacterium
GACGCGGTTCAACACCGCAAACCATGTCTCAGCCGGCATGCCCAGGCCCGGCACCACGAGCAGTGGCACACGTTCTGCGGATCCGGCCCTCCAGTGGAACGACAAGCGGGTGCCGTCTGCTGCGTCGATCGTTCGATGCTGCAACTTCGCTGCTCTCAAGGAACCGTGGGCGCGGTCGCGATGGCCTCGATCTCCACCTTGAGCGCCGGGTGCACCATGTCGGCGCGCACCGTGGCCCGGGCGGGACGATGGGCTCCGAAGCGTTCAGCCCATGCGGCGGCGAAGCCTGCGTAGTCGGCCATGTCGGACAAGTACACGGTGGCGGATACGACGTTCGCGAGCGTCGCACCAGCCTCGGCCAAGATCGCCGCGACGTTGTCGATCGCTTGCAGCGTCTGCGCCTCGATCCCGCCGTCGCCCGGGATCCGCTTGTCGAGCCCGACTCCCACGGTGCCGGCGACGAACACGAAGCCGCCGGCCACGATGCCGTGGCTGTAGTTGCTGGTCGGGGCTGGAACGGATGCGGGTGCAAGGACTCTCATCGCTTGGCCTGCTGTTCGTGGGCGACGATCTGCAGATGGACGACCAGGTCGTTGCCGGCGGCGAGTTCAGCGATGTCGGCAGGGACCGGGAAGGACTCGGGAGCCGGGTCGCCAGGGGTGCGGGGCCTGCCGATCCCGGCGATCAGACCTTCGAGCGCCGGGGGCATGAAGACCGCAAGGATCGTGAGGTCGTCGGTTCCCGTGTTCAGGAACGAGTGCTCCACCCAGCGCCCTGTCACGCACAGCGCCCCCGGCTCGACGGACCACTCCCTTCCCTGCACCGTCGCGACTCCCGTGCCGGTCGTGATCAGCTTCAGCTCCTCGTTGCGCGGGTGGGCGTGAGCCGGCAGCACCTTTCCGGGTGGCACCACCTGTTCCACGACCGTGACGTGGTTCGACCACACGTTCAGTGGCGAGATCTTCACCGTCGCGTACCCGTCGGTGGGCGCCGGTTGCCAATAGGACTCACCCTCGTCAGGTTCGAGGAGCACGCACGGACCACGCTGTGCGCACAACGACTCGTCGGCCATCTCGTGCGATGTCGCGAACCGTGCCGGCGCGAGCTGCCGCCCGACGTCGCCGGTCGGTGCGAACGGCTCGGGTGGCGGGTCACCAACGATGCGGCGACGTCCGAAGGCGGCGAGTGCCTCATCGAGTCCGGGCGGCCAGATCACGAAGTAGATCGCCAGGTCGTCGTCGCTGTCGTTGACGAAGCCGTGCTGCACCCATCGCCCGGCGTAGAGCAGTGAGCCGCGGCTCACGGCGCTCTCGACGCCGTCGACGATCGCCCGGCCGGTGCCGGCGATCACTACGAGCAGCTCCTCGGCGCGCTGGTGGGCATGGACCGGTATCGCACCTCCGGGAGGGAGAACCTGGATGCCGGCCGAGTAGAGGTTCGACGGGAAGCGATCGGGCGACACCTTGATCGTCACGTGGCCGCCGACCGGCCACGGCTGCCAGTACGAGGCGCCTTCGGTGGCACCGATTACGGTGGCTGTACCCGTGTCCCAGGCCATGCAGACCCTCCTTGATCGCTCTCGACAACCCGCATAAGTCTTTCTGGAAAGTTACTTGCTGTCAAGGTACAATCGAACGAAGCACGAGCAGGAGAGTATGACGATGAAGGACATCCACCCCGGCAGGTTCACTGCCGCCATCGACGGTGACTTCGTTGTCTTCCTCATCGGAATGCGGATAAACAGGCTGCGCAAGCTCCGTAGCTGGGTTCCGGTGGCGAAGGCCATGCCGCGAATGCAGAAGGAGCTCGCCCAGCACCCCGAGCTCGGTTGCCTCGGAGCGGCCAACTGGTTCGGCCGCACAACCGTCTCCGTGCAGTACTGGCGCGACTTCGACAGCCTGAACTCCTTTGCTCGCAACCCCGACCAGACGCACCTTCCGGCCTGGCGCGCTTTCAACAAGGCGATCAACAACAGCGGCGACGTAGGCATCTGGCACGAGACCTACCAGGTGCATCAGGGCAGCACCGAAGCCGTGTACGGCAACATGCCCGTGTTCGGGCTGGCAGCAGCCTTCGATCATGTACCCGTTGCAGCAAGGGGTCAGACCGCCGCCGAGCGGATCAACGCCACCGACGACGACGTCACCGCCGTCGATCCCTACTGACCAGCGGGATCAACATGCGGCCCGACCGCGGGTACCGTCGGCACGTGCCACCGGCAGCCCCATCCGCGATCGCCCGACACCCGCACCTCGCGGGCGCGCTGGAGCCGGGTTGGGTGCGGGTCGACATGCACAGTCACACGATGTGGAGCGGCGACAGCACCACCACACCCGACGAACTGGCC
>VFMC01000377.1 GCA_006515795.1 Acidimicrobiaceae bacterium
CCGCGGGGGGACGAGGTGGTGACGCGGAGACCGGCGAACAGGTCGTCCTCGTACTCGCCGGGTGCCGGCATGCCGACGAGCGAGCGCGCCAGGATCCAGTCCTCGTAGGGGTAGACCTCGGCCAGCTGATGGTCGTCGAGCCCGAACCACCAACTCTCGTTGGGATCCACCTGTGTGGCATGGGCCTTGAGCGCCCCGGTGCGGGCCCACAGATAGTGGCCGATGTCGAGCTTGGTGGTGATCCGCTCGTCGGCGCCGGGCCGGTCGAGCCACGCCTGATCGAAGGGCGACTCCCCACGCAGGCGGATCATGCCCTCGTGCACGGCGATGAGGCGGGCCTTCGACCAGGTGGAGTAGTAGAGCTTGCTCGGCTGCCACGGCGTGCCGTGCTCTGAGTACCAGCCGGGGTCACCGGCCCGCTCGAACGCCGGGATCGAGATGTCGTGCACCTTGATGTGGTCGGGATGCGGGTAGCCCTTCTGGTCGTCGCCGTAGGTGATGATCACCTGTGGACGTTCTTCGCGGATGATCGCCACCAAGCGCCCGACGGCCTCGTCGAGCGGCGCGCTGTGGAACGAATCGGGGTGGTCGTTGGGCGGAGTGTCGACCATGCCGGAGTCGCGGTAGCCGAGCATCGCCACGCGGTGGAACCCGATCACCTCGGCCGAGCGCTTGAGCTCGTCGGGGCGGAGCCGGGCGAGCATCTCCTTGTCCTGCTCGGCGGTGAGCCCGTGGAACGGCTGGCCGGGCTCGCGCAGTGAGGCGTTCTGCAGGTCGCCTTCCTCTCCCCCGGTGCAGCACACGAGCACGGTGCGCACCCCTTGCTCGCCGTACATGGCCAGCGTGGGGGCGCCTTTCGATGCTTCGTCGTCGGGGTGGGCGTGCACGGTGAGAATGCACAACGGTGATTCGCTCACCCGGCTCACGCTACCCGTCACACCACCCGGCCCGGGGACCGTCCGGCACGCCTCCGGAGCCCTAGTATTGGACCATGCGCACGCGGGCCGCTTCTTCGTTCTCGGCGGCCGCCACCGTTGCGGTCCGAACAGGCGTGCTGCTCACGCTCATCGCCGGCGCCGGGTTGCTCGCCGGCTGCAACGACGACGGACGCGTGTTGCGTCCGTCGCGTCCCGATCAGGTGGGCACGGTCTCCACCCTCGCCACCACCACGACCGGAGTTGGAGGCGCAGATGGAGACGGCGTCGACGGCCTTGAAGTCGGAGACGGAGTCGACGACGCCGGTTCCGACGAAGGTTTCGACGGCACGCTGGCGCCGGTCTCCGGTGTTCCGGCCGCGATCACCCCGCAGCTCACGGCACCGTTCGCCGACAGCGGTCCGATCGATCCTCGCTACACCTGCGACGGCGCCAACCTGTCGCCGGCGCTGTCCTGGACAGCCGCTCCCACCGGCACGGTCGAGATCGCGCTCACGATGGTCGATTCCGACGCACCCGGCTTCGTGCACTGGGCGCTGGCGGGCATCGATCCCCTGTCCACCGCGTTGGGCGAGGGAATCGTGCCCGAGTTCGCGATCCAGGGTCTGAACAGTTCGGGCACGCCGGGCTACACCGGCCCGTGTCCGCCCACAGGTTCGCACCGCTACGAGTTCACCGTCCACTACCTCGCCCAGCAGACCGAGCTCGGCGACGGTGCCGCCGGAGCAGATCTGCTCGCCGCGATCGACGGGGCCACGTTTGCCCTCGCCCGCCTCACCGGAACCTATAGTCGGGGCTGAGCGTGGCCGATACTGAGACGGCGAGAGATCTGCCACCGCACACCTCACCCCCGGGAACAACCATCGACCACACGTTGCCTCAGTTGCCGGTCGCGATCTTCGAGACCGACCGCGAAGGCCGCCTTGTAGCGGCCAACCTGGCCTTTCGCGCCCTGGCCCTAGGTGGCGAGGTGCCGTCGGCACGCACCACACCATGGTCGAACGCCCATCCGGCCGACCGCGCCACCGCCGAGGCGGCATGGCGACAGGCCAACGACACCGAGAGCGACTTCTCGTTCGAGTTCCGGGTGTGGCACCGCGACGGTCGTTTGCTGTGGGTGAAGGTGAACGCCAGCCCGATGCGCGACGAGATCGGGCGGGCCATCGGCTACGCCGGAGTGGCCACCGACGACACCGAGACGGTCACTCGACGGTCGTTGCTCGACCGGCTGCTGGGCGTGGTCGAGCCGAGCACCGACGCGGTCATCATCCTCGACCGCAACGGCGCCCCGGTGTACACCAACGAGGGCGCCCGCGCTCTCTTCGGCGCCAACGAGTCGGTCGATCTGATCCGCGATCCGTCGGTGCGGGGGCTGCTGCAGACCATCCGCGATCAACTGCCGCGCGAGT
>VFMC01000378.1 GCA_006515795.1 Acidimicrobiaceae bacterium
CGAGCTCGGCCTGGTTGCCGGGATCCCTGTGATCCCCGGCACGATCGACTCGATCACCGCGGCGGTCGGCTCGGGCGCGCTCGGGCCGGATTCGGGATCGGTGATCATCGGCACCACATCGGTGATCGTGTCGCACATCCGCGAACATCGTGGCGACCTCGGCATCGGCATCCTCACCGTGCCCAGTCCGCTGCCCGGCTCGTACTACGTGATGGCCGAGAATGGAGTCGGGGGCCGGGCGCTCGAATGGGTCGCCCAGCTGTTCGGCTACGACGGAGACGTGCGCGCCGCGATCGCCGACGCGGCAGGTGTGGTGGCAGGAGCCGAAGGGGTGCAGTTCATGCCATGGCTCCTGGGCTCGATCGCACCGCGGCCCGACGACGACGTGCGCGCTGCGTTCGCCGGGCTGTCGTTGCGGCACGACCGTCGGCACCTCGTGCGGGCCGCGATGGAGGGCATCGCCGTGAACCTGGCATGGTTGCGCCCGGCAGTCGAGCAGTTCTGCGGCGCACCCTGGACCGCGATGCACTTCGGCGGAGGAGGAGCGCAGAGCGATCTGCTCGCGCAGACGCTGGCTGACGCCCTCGATCGACCCGTGCATCAACTCGCCGAGCCGAGAGCCACGAATGCGCGGGGCGCGGCGTTCCTCGCCTTCGCCGAGCTCGGAGCGCTGGAGCTCGACGATGTGCCCGCGTTGCTCAGCGTCGACGCGATCCGCGAACCGGATCCATCGAAGCGTGCCGCGATGGACGCCGCGCTCGCCCGGCTGCAGGCGCTGCACCCGGCTCTGTCTGCATACGCCGCCACCCCCGCCGCGTCGTAGCGCAGCGTCGTGCCCTACGTTGGGGCGATGGGCCTGTTTCCGTACGCGTCGCGTTACCCCGTCGTTCGTGAGTTCCCCGAGCATGGACGACCCCGCCACGAGATCGTCGCCGAGATCGAAGCGATGTCGGCCGCCGAGGACGCGGTGGCGCTGGAGGGCAAGATCAGCGGTTCGATCTACTCCGGCGATCACGACCACTACGCGTTCTTGAACGAGGTGTTCGGGCACTACAGCCACGCCAACGTGCTGCAGCGAGACGTGTACCCCAGTGCCACCCGGTTCGAGGGCGAGATCATCGCCATGACCGCCGATCTGATGCACGCCCCGGAGCCGTGCGGCGTGATCACCAGCGGTGGTACCGAGAGCTTGATGAACCCGCTGCTCGTCTACCGGGAGTGGGGGCGCGAGCGGGGCATCACCCGACCGAACGTCGTGCTGCCGGTCACGGCGCATCCGGCGTTCGACAAGGGAGCGCACTACTTCGGCATCGAGCTCCGCAAGGCGGCCGTCACCGACCGGTACGTGGCCGACATCGACTCGGTGCGGGCGTTGGTCGACGAGAACACCGTTGCGCTCGTGGGGTCGGCCGGCACGTACCCGCATGGGCTCATCGATCCCATCGACGCGCTGAGTGCGCTGGCCTTGGAACACGGCATCAACCTGCACGTCGACGGCTGCCTCGGCGGGTTCATCCTCGGCTGGGCAGAAGCCCTCGCCGTGCCCGCGCCCGTGTTCGACTTCCGGCTGCCGGGTGTCACCTCGATCAGCGCCGACACGCACAAGTACGGCTTCGGTCTCAAGGGATCGAGTGTGCTGCTGTACCGCACGCCCGAACTGCGCAGGCACCAGTACTTCATCGTGCCGGACTGGCCCGGAGGGCTGTACACCTCACCTGGCATGAGCGGCTCACGGTCGGGCGGCATCATCGCCGCGGCCTGGGCGGCGATGGTGAGCCTCGGGCGCGAGGGTTACCTGGCCATCGCCGCCGACATCTTCGGTACCGCCGCTCGGCTGCGGTCGATCATCGGCGAGCACCCCGAGCTAAGGGTGCTCGGCGATCCGCTGTTCAACGTGGCCTTCGCTGCGGCAGACGATCTGGCGGAGGAGGACCGGATCGACATCTTCCACGTCAACGATTCACTCGCGTCGAAGCAGTGGCGCATGAACGGGCTGCAGCTGCCCCCGGCCGTGCACTTCTGCATCACCCGACCGAACACGATGCCAGGGGTGATCGACCGCTTCGCCGCCGACCTCCACGAGGCGATCGGCTACGCCCGAGAGCGCCGCGGCACGGCGCCCCGTTCCGGCGCCACCTACGGCGCCGGAGGCGTGACGGTGCCACGGGAGATGGTGGAAGCCGGCATGGCCGGCTGGCTCGACGCCACCCAATCGCTCCCACCCCCGCCCCCCTGATTCTGAACTTTGTCGGTCTCAACAGGCTCAGCCGGTCGAGACCGACCGAGATGCCTGCCGCCGGTAGGTCTCCCGGAGCTCACCGAGCAGGCCGGGGCGGACCGGGTGATCTCGTCTGTGCTGACCCGTTCGATCCAGCCGCCGCCGAGGCGACCCTGTCGATCGCGCTGGTCGTCGTAGGTCGATGCCAGACGCCCGCTGTGCCATTCGTGATCGTCGATCTCGATGTAGAACCCCACTGCCGGATCACCGAGATCGGGGTGAATCGTCTGACCGTTCGGCAGTCGGAGGGAGACCTGCGGCCGGAGGTGCACGCCGACGTCGTCGAGCAACGTGCGGAGGATCAGCTCCGGGTGTGAGTCCACCGGTCGACGCCATGCCGGCCGAGACGTGATGACCGCGGCGAACAGCGCCGACCCCGCTCGACCGCGCCGGCAGAGCTGTCGACCGACCTCGTAGAGGGTCGGAACGTCGAACTGTCCGCGCCTCAACCCCTGCTCGATCGCGCTCTCGAGCGAGCGCCAGGGCACGTGCCGACTGATGTCGAACATGGTTCGTGCCGGGCTCGTGACGCGGATTCCGTCGCTTCGTTCGAAGACGTGTGCCGACGGCATCGCCCGGCAACGGTGCAACTTCGGTCCGGTGGTGAACAAGTGGCCGGTGCTCGTCGTGGTGACGTGAAGCCCGATCCGTCCGCAGCCGCGGAAGTTCCAGAGGGCGGTTGCGCCGCCACAGCAGATCACGAGCGTTGGATCGGCGGCGCAGACAGCGGCGCATTCTGCCTCGAGGGTGGCGGGCCACAGCGCGTGGCGATACACGCCTTCGTGGACGCAGACGAGTTCTGCGGCCAAAAGCATCGCCTCGATCGCCGAGCGAGTCACCCCCAGTTCGAGCAAGCGGTGGCGACTGATCACACCGTGGTGCGTGCGCATCCAGGCGACGGCGGATGGGTGAAACGAGGGCATGGCGACCTCCGAGAACAGCGTTGACGGTCGGAGGAAGTGACGCCGACCATATCTGCCGCCCTCCCCCGTTCCCCTCACACCCGAACCGCGTCGGTCTCGACACGTTCAGCCTGTTGAGACCGACAAAGTTGGGTGGGGGGCGGGGTTTGTGAGCGGATTCACGCGGCGTAGTAGCGTCGGGCGTGATGTCAGAGTTCTTACGCGACTACCTCACCGTTGTCTGGTTCGGGGCCATCGCCCTCGTGCTCGCCGGATCGTTGCTGGGCATCTCGGCGCTCGTTCGGCCCAACAAGCCCAGCACCCAGAAGCTGATCGCCTACGAGAGCGGCGTCGACCCCGTCGGCGACGGGTGGTCGCAGAGCCAGGTGCGCTACTACATCTTCGCCCTGCTGTTCGTCGTGTTCGACGTAGAGGCCGTGTTCATCTTTCCCTGGGCCACCCAGCTCGAACGCTATGGCGGATTCGGCCTCGTCGAGATGGGTATCTTCGTCTTCGTCCTGCTCCTTGGCCTCGTGTACGCGTGGCGCAAGGGCGTACTGCGCTGGGTGTAGCAACATGGGTCTTGTCGACAAGGGGCGAATGCCCAAACCACTCACGTCCCTGTTCAACCTCGGGCGCTCCTACAGCCTCTGGGTGTACCAGTGGGGCCTCGCCTGCTGCGCGATCGAGATGGGCGCGGCGTTCGGTTCCCCTCGCTACGACGTGATGCGCCTCGGTGTCATCCCGTTGCCGGCCAGCCCTCGCCAGGCCGACCTGGTCGTGGTCAGCGGCACGGTCACCGACAAGATGGCCCCTGCGATCAGGCGGCTCTACGAGCAGATGCCCGAGCCGAAGTACGTCATCTCGATGGGCTCGTGCGCCAACTGCGGCGGGCCGTACTGGGACAGCTACTCGGTCACCAAGGGCGTCGATCAGATCATCCCCGTCGACGTGTACGTGCCGGGCTGCCCGCCGCGGCCGGAGGCGTTGCTGGAGGGAATCGTGCTGCTGCAGCAGCGCATCAAGAACGAAGACATGGGTGCCCGGTCGTCGTCGGCGGTGGTCCGATTGAGTGACACATCCATCACCGAGACCCCGGCGCTACCGGGCGACGGCCTCCGCGAACGCATCGTGCAACGCCTGCGCGACGAGCTCGGCGACGGTTTCGTCGAGTCGCTGGTGAAGCCCGGCGACGACGTGTGGGTGCGCGTCCACCCCGAAGCGTGGCGCGCGGCAGGCCTCGCGCTGCGAGACGCCCTCGGTTGCGAGTCGTTCAGCTTCCTGTCGGCGATCGATTGGATGCCGAGCCCGTACGGTCGCGGCGAGGACGACCCCACCGCGCCGTTGCCAGAGCGCGACACCGAGATCAAGCAGGGTTACACCGGCGGCTCCACCCGCATGCAGGTGTTCGCCAGGGTCACCAACGTCGTGGAGCACTTCGGCGTCACCGTGAAGGCCGACGTGCCCGACGACGCCCCTGCGATCGACAGCTGGACCACCGTCTACGCGGGCGCCAACTGGCACGAGCGCGAAGCCCACGAGATGTTCGGCATCGAGTTCAACGGCCACCCCGATCTTCGCAACATGTACCTGCCGACCGAGTTCGAAGGCCACCCTCTGCGCAAGGACTTCCCGTTGCTGGCCCGCATGGTGAAGCCTTGGCCTGGGATCGTCGACGTCGAGCCGCTCCCAGGCGAGGCCCAGGAAGAAGCCCAAGAAGAAGCCCAGCAAGAAGCCCAGGAAGAGGGCCAATCGAATGGCTGATCTGATCGATCGTCAGAAGCTCAGCTACATCGCCGCCCAGGCCGCCGACGCGCGCCTCAACGTCGAGCTCGAGACCGAGGGCATGACCCTCAACATCGGCCCCCAGCACCCGGCCACGCACGGAACGTTGCGGATCATCGTCCGCCTCGATGGTGAGCAAGTGGTGTGGGCCGATCCTTCGGCCGGCTACATGCACCGCGGCTACGAGAAGCTCGCCGAAGTGCGCACCTTCCCGCAGGTGACCACGCTGGTCAACCGCATCGATTGGCTCGGTAGCTTCGCCAACGAAGTGCCGTTCATCCTCGCCGCCGAGAAGCTGATGGATGTCGAAGCGCCACCGCGAGCCCAGTGGATCCGCACCATCTTGTTCGAGCTCAGCCGCATTGCCAACGTATCGCTGTTCCTCGGCGACCTCGGTGTGCAGCTCGGCGCGATCACGCCGGTGTTCATGGCCTTCCGCGACCGCGAGTACGTGCTCAACCTCATCGAGGGGGCCACCGGCGGCCGGTTCCACCCCAACTTCGACCGCATCGGCGGACTGAAGGACGACCTGCCCAAGGGTTGGATCGACGAGACCCGCCAGGTGATGAAGAAGCTGCGCAACTTCTGCGACGAGGTCGAGGACCTGCTGTTCGGCAACGCCATCTTCCAGACCCGTACCCGTGGCGTCGGTGTCATCCCGGCGGCCGTGGCCCAGCAGTACGGGCTCACTGGCGCCAATCTGCGAGCCAGCGGCGTCGATTGGGACCTTCGCCGCGATCAGCAGCTGCCGCTCGCCTACGACAAGATCGACTTCAAGGTGTGGACGCATCCCGACGGCGACAGCTTTGCACGGTGCTGGTTGCGCCTGCAGGAGACCAGGGAAGCCACGCTCATCGTCGACAAGCTGCTCGAAGGTCTGCCGGCGGGCCCGGTGATGGCGAAGGTGCCGCGCATCATCAAGGTGCCGGAGGGCGAGGCTTACGTCAGCACGGAGAACCCGCTCGGTGAGATGGGCTACTACGTGGTGAGCAAGGGCGACCTCGGCCCGTTCCGGGTGAAGATCCGCACGGCCAGCTTCAACAACATCTCGATCGTTCCGTGGGTGCTGCGTGGCGTGTACGTGCCCGACGTCATCACGATCCTCGCCTCGCTCTACTTCATCCTCGGCGACATCGACCGATGATGCTGGCCGTCGATCTTCCCTACTGGGCGCAGTCCCTGCTGCGCGTGCTCGGCGGAACCGTCGCCGTGTTGTTGCCCGCCGGCACCATCGTCTATCTCTTCCTGTTCAAGATGATGAGCTTCATGCAAAGTCGTCTCGGACCG
>VFMC01000379.1 GCA_006515795.1 Acidimicrobiaceae bacterium
ACGTATTGCGCGGCGTATGCACCGATGCCGCCCGTCGCGCCCCAGATGAGAACCACGTCGCCCTGCTTCATCCGCGCCCCGTTCCCGCCGACGAGCATGCGGTAGCTGGTCGAGTTGCACAGCGCACTGACCGCGGCCTCCTCCCAGGTGAGGTGGGCGGGCTTGGGCATCAGTTGGTTGGCCTTCACGACAGCGAGGTCGGCGAGCCCACCGAAGTTCGTCTCGTAGCCCCAGATGCGCTGGTTGGTGGCGAGCATCGAGTCGTTGTGCGCGGACGGATCTTGATCGTCGACGTGGTTGCAGTGCACCGTCACCCGGTCGCCCGGCTTCCAGTTGCGCACCGCCGAACCGACCTTCACCACCACGCCGGATGCATCGCTGCCGACGACCTGGTACGGCCGATCGTGGCGCTTGGCCCACTCGCTCTCGCGGGCCAGCCGCTTCAGCGGACCAAACGTGCTGACCGGTTCGAAGATGCTGGTCCACACCGTGTTGAAGTTGATGCTGCTGGCCATCACCGCGAGGTACACCTCGTCGGGCGCCAGCTCGGGGGTAGGCACCTGATCGACGTGCAGGCTCTGGCGCGGATCCTTGTCGGCCGAGGCGACGCCGGCGAACATCTCCTGCTCGGCCGCCAGCACGTGCACGCCCCGGTACGACTCGGGAACGCTGAGGTTGGCGAACTCCTCCGAACTGGCTTCAGCGATGATCGCGTCGAGGATGTGCCGCATGGACGGAGGCTACCGACCGGGGCCCGCGGACACCTCGGCGGCGATCACCGGTACAGTCGCCGGATGCGACGACTGACGAAAGTCATCGGAGCCTGCGCGCTGCTCGCCGGCACGGCACTGCCCTGGACCGGCGACGCCACAGCGGTGTCGCCGGCGCGCTTCGTATCGGGCTGGATCCCCAACTGGTCCTCGTCGGTCGCCACCGACGGCACCCGCGCGCTCAACGCCGGTCAGGGCAACGAGGCAGTGTTCGCCGAGGTGTCACCGTTCGGTTTCAGCGCTGTCGGGGCCACGGCGATCAACGTGAGCGGCGCCGAGGCCAGCCTCACCACGGTGGTGAGCACGCTGCGTTCCCGTGGCCTTCCGGTGCTGCCCAGCATCACCGACGGCACCGGCAAGCTGGTGATGGCCGGCATCCTCGCCGATCCTTCGAGCCGCGCCCAGCACGTCGCCGCGATCACCTCTCTGGTCACCAGCCGCGGCTACGACGGCATCGACCTCGACTACGAGGGCTTCGCCTTCACCGACGGCCGTTCCACCTGGGCCACCACCCGTCCCAACTGGGCACAGTTCATCGCCGACCTCGGCACAGCACTGCACGCCCAGGGCAAGCTGCTGTCGGTGACGGTGCCCCCGATCTGGGACGGTGGCGCCTCGGGCTACACGGTTTACGCGTGGCCGGAGATGCTGCCGCATCTCGATCGCCTGCGGCTGATGGTCTACGACTGGAGCGTCAGCCAGGCCGGGCCGATCTCGCCGATCTCGTGGGTCAACAACGTGCTGGCCTACGTGCAGACGGTGGTGCCGGCCGAGCAGCGCAGCAAGGTCCAGATCGGCGTGCCCACCTATGGCCGCAGTTGGGCCGCGGTCACCTCGGGCGCATGTCCGGCCAACGCGTCGCTCGGAACGATTTCGATCCAGATGGAGAACGCCGCTGCATCGGCGGCAGCGCACGGGGCCACGCCGGCGCGCGACGCCTCCGGTGAGATGAGGTTCACCTACGACCAGACCTTCACCGGCAGTCGCACGGCGACGATCACCGCGCCCACCTACACGCCGCCGACCACCCGCACGAACAACGTGGCAACAGCCGACCCGAGCGGTCTCGCGCCTGCGTTACGGCTGAACCCCGGCGGCGGAACCGTCACCTGCACCGTTCGCCGCACCGTGTACTACCCCGATGTCGTCTCGGTGATCCAACGTGCCAACGCGGCAGTCGCTGCCGGCATGTCGGGCATCGCCATCTGGGCGCTCGGCTACGAGACCACCGATCTGTGGGCCTACCTGCAAGGCGTCGATGCGCCGCGTCGGGCCGGTACCGCACCCGACGGGAGGATCGACTCGGCAATCATCGTCGCCGACTCGGTGGCGGTGACCGGCTGGGTGCTCGACCCGGAGTTCGACCTGCCGGCGACGTTCACCGTCTCGGTCACCAACCCGGGCCAACCGCTGCAGATGAGTGGCCCGATCATCGCCCGCGAAGTGCGGCTCGATCTCGGCGGACCGAGCTTCACCCACGGCTTCAACGTCGGTGTCGCGATCCCCGCCCAACCCGGTGCCGAGGTGTGCATCCACGCCAGGGGCTGGGGAGCATCGGCGAGCTC
>VFMC01000380.1 GCA_006515795.1 Acidimicrobiaceae bacterium
ACGGCACTCGCCCGTCGGGCCCGGGCGTTCGGCATGACGGTCGGCTACTCGAACCGGCGTCCGGTGAGCGTTGCCCTCACCGCCGAGCTCGATGCCGAGCACCTGTCGCTCGACGAGTTGCTGGCGACGAGTGACGTGGTGTCGCTCCACTGCCCGTACTCGCCCGAGACTCACCACCTCATCGGACGTGCGCAGCTCGCGTCGATGCGCAGCACCGCGTTCCTCATCAACACCGCCCGCGGCCCCGTGGTCGACGAGACGGCCCTGGTGTCGGCGCTCGAAGCGGGCGAGCTCGCCGGTGCTGGTCTCGACGTGTTCGAGAAGGAACCCGAGGTGCACCATGGCCTGCTCGACCGCGACGACGTGGTGCTGATCCCACACCTCGGCTCGGCCACGGTGGAGACGCGCACGGCCATGGCAACGCTCGCCGCCCGCAACGCCCTGGCAATCCTGGCCGGTCAAGCCCCGGTGAGCCCGATCGCCTGACCGGCGGCAGCCCTGGTGGGTCGAGCTACTCGCCGCGGACGCGCTTGATGATGTCGCTGGCGATGTTGGGCGGTACTTCCATGTACAGCGCGAACTGCATCGTGTAGGTAGCACGACCCTGGGTGCGCGAACGCAGGTCGGTGGAGTAACCGAACATCTCCGACAGCGGGATCTGAGCGCGGATGACCTGGGCACTGCCCTGCGCCTCCATGCCCTCGATGCGCCCGCGGCGGCTCGACAGGTCGCCCATCACGTCGCCCATGTAGTCCTCGGGGGCGACGACCTCGACCGACATGATCGGCTCGAGGATGACCGGCTTGGCCATCTCGGCGGCCTTCTTGAACGCCATCTCGGACGAGTCGACATCGTGGTACTGACCATCGACCAGGCTGGCCTTCACGTCGACCGTGGGATAGCCGGCGAGCACGCCCGAGTCGAGCGCCATCTGCATGCCCTGGTTGGTGGGCTGGATGTACTCGCGCGGGATGCGACCGCCGCTGATCTTGTCGACGAACTCATAGCCCTTGCCGGGGTTCGGCTCGAGTGAGATCTTGACGACGGCGAACTGCCCGGACCCGCCCGACTGCTTGATGTGGCGGTACTCGACGGCTTCGACCACCTTCGTGATGGTCTCGCGATAGGCCACCTGCGGCTTGCCGACGGTGGCGACCACGCCGAACTCGCGCATCATCCGGTCGACGAGGATCTCGAGGTGCAGCTCGCCCATGCCGGAGATGACGGTCTGGCCGGTCTCGTCGTCGGTGCGCACCCGGAACGTGGGGTCCTCGTCGGACAGCGACTTGAGCGCCTTGCCCAGCTTGTCGGAGTCGTCCTTCGTCTTCGGCTCGATGGCCACGTGGATGACCGGTTCGGGGAAGATCATCCGCTCGAGGATGATCGGGTTGCCACGATCGCAGAGCGTGTCGCCTGTGGTGGTGTCCTTGAAGCCGAGGCCGGCAACGATGTCGCCGGCCATGGCCACGTCGAGGTCTTCGCGCTGGTTCGCGTGCATCAGCAGGATGCGCCCGAGACGCTCACGCCGTTCCTTGGTGGAGTTGTAGACCTCTTCGCCCTTGTTGATCGAGCCCGAGTAGACCCGGAAGTAGGTGAGCTTGCCGAACGGGTCGGCCACGATCTTGAACGCCAGCGCGGCGAACGGCTCGGTCTCACTCGCCTTGCGAGTGAGGATCTCGTCCTCGTGGTGCGGCTTCGTGCCCTGGGTGGGCGGGATGTCGAGCGGGCTCGGCAGGAAGTCGATGACGGCATCGAGCATCGGCTGGACGCCCTTGTTCTTGAACGCCGAACCACAAAGGATCGGAACGAAGTCGAAGGCGAGCGTTCCGGCGCGGATGGCCCGCTTGATCTCGGCTTCGGTGACGTGCTCGCCGGCGAGGTACTTCTCCATCAGTTCGTCGTCGCTCGTTGCGATGGTCTCGAGCAGGTGCTCGCGATACTCGTTGGCCTGGTCGACCATGTCGGCGGGGATGTCGACCTCATCCCAGTTCGCGCCGAGCTCTTCGTCGCGCCAGATCAGCGCCTTCATCTTCACCAGGTCGATCAGACCGATGAAGGGCTTGTTGCTCTCGGGGCCACCGGAACCGATCGGAAGGTGGAGCACGGCAGGAACTGCCGACAGGCGGGTCTTCACCATGTCGACGGTGCGGTAGAAGTCGGCGCCGATGCGGTCCATCTTGTTGACGAAGCACATCCGCGGAACCTTGTACTTGTTGGCCTGCCGCCACACGGTCTCGGTCTGCGGCTCGACACCGGCGACCGAGTCGAAGACGGTGACGGCACCATCGAGCACCCGTAGCGACCGTTCGACCTCGATCGTGAAGTCGACGT
>VFMC01000381.1 GCA_006515795.1 Acidimicrobiaceae bacterium
CGCAGTCCCCACCACCCTCGCGGCCACGACCACCGCGCCGACCACCACCGCGCCGCCGCCAACGCCTTGAGCGGCCCCGCGACGGGCTTCGCCCGGCACGCCGTTGTCAGCAGCTGCTCCCGGCCGGCACGCCGGTGAGCCGCTGGGCGATCCAGAGCTGCACGTCGGCCAAACCCAGCGTGATCACCGTGAGGTGGTCGGCGCCCGGGTACACCGTGCGCTCGACGGTGGCGCCGAGGGCGCAGTAGTCGTCGAGGATCAGCTTGCTGAGCACCTGGGGCACCACCTGGTCGGCATCGCCGTGGATGATCAGGACCGGCGCCGACGGCGCCACGTGGCCCGGTGAGTTGGCGGCGTAGGCATCGGCCCAGTCGGGGTTCTTGGTGCCGTCGAGTTGCGTTCCCGGCACCGACGCGGCGAGCTCGAACGCCTCGCCCGTGCACGTGCCGCCCACGGCATCGAGCGCCTCGCGGCCGCCGGCGGCGACCACCGCTTCGACGGGGAGGTCGGGATAGGCGGCGAGGTAGCCCGCGTCGATCATCAGGCTGAACCCGCCGGTGAGGAAATCGCCTGCCGCCGCCGTGGCCGACTCGATCAGACCGACGTCGCCCGGTGGCGCTCCGGCGACCGATCCGACGACGTTCAGCTCAGGTGCATAAGAGGCGGCGAGCTCACCGGCCATGAGCGCGGCATGGCCGCCCTGGCTGTGTCCGAAGATCGCCACCGGTGACGACGTCGCCACCGACGCGCCCTGCAGCTGCTGCGCGGCGCGCACGATGTCGAGCACCCCGCGGCCCTCCGATTGGCCGACGAGGTAGGGGTGCACCCCTGGCGTGCCGAGACCCTCGTAGTCGGTGGCGACGAATGCCCAACCGAGCGTCGTGACGGTCTGGGCGAGCATCGCCTCGGAGGAGCCGCCGACCGCGTACTCGCTCGACGGAGCGCAGGAATCGCCGAGCCCCGTCGTTCCGTGCGCCCAGCTCAGCACGGGTAGCTCCGACGACAGCGGGGCGCTGGGTACGAACACCACCCCGCTCACACCGATCGCCTCCCCGGCGAGGCTCTCGCTCCGGTACAGCACCTGCCACCCTCGGCTCCCGGCCGGGGCGGAGTCGATCGGGCGCGCCCAGATGAGGTCGCCGGGCTTCGTTCCCGGGATCGGGTCGGGCGGTGCGTAGAAGGCATCGCCGTCGGGGGCGGGAAGCGGGAGCTCGACCTCGGCCACGGTGGGCGCAGGCTCGGTCGCGGGCGGCGTGATCTGCTCCTCGGCGCTGACCGTCGGCGCGGTAGTGGTGGCTGCTGTGGAGGCTGTAGTGGAGCCGGCCGCGGGCCCGCCCGAGGTAGACCCGGCCGCCTCCGTTCCGCTGCACGCCGCCAGGAGTGCTGAGGCGACGGCCAGGGCCGGCAACCTGCCACGATGTCGCCCATGGACCGAGTGGCCTACGACGAGTTCGGGTTGTTTCACGAGAACGCCTCCGAGCATGGGTTGCCGTTCGTGGCCGCGCCCATCGTACGGCGGGTGCCGGTGCCGGTGCCCGATGGTCGCCAGGTGAGCTGCCTCGTATGGGGCGACACCGCTCCCGCGGTGGTGTTCGTCCACGGCGGGGCCCAGAACGCGCACACCTGGGACACGACGATCATGGCCCTCGGCGTCGCCGCGGTGGCGATCGATCTTCCGGGTCACGGGCATTCCGACTGGCGGCGAGACGGCATCTACACGCCGCGGTCGCTCGCCGACGACGTGGCCGCGGTGGTGCAGGCGCTTGCCTCCACACCGGCGGTGATGGTTGGGATGTCGCTCGGGGGTCTCACCGCGATGGAGGTCGCCGCCGATCACGCGGCGCTCGTGTCGTCGCTGATGATGGTCGACATCACCCCGGGTGTGAACGCAGCCAAGGCCAAAGCGGTGATCGACTTCGTCGACGGGCCACAGAGCTTCCCGAGCTTCGCCGCGCTGCTCGAGCGCACCATGGCGCACAACCCGACGCGTCGCGAGAGCTCGCTACGCCGTGGCATCCTCCACAACGCCAGGCAACTGGCCGATGGAACCTGGGCCTGGCGGTACGACCGCGGCTCGAAGGCCCGCACGTCCGACACCGCCGGAGTTGACGACGGGACGGCGGCGACGTCGCCGCTGTGGGACGACCTCGAGCGGATCGGCTGTCCGGTCGTGCTGGTCCGCGGAGCACTGTCGCCCGTGGTCGACGACGACGACGTCGCCGAAGCTCGCCGTCGCCAGCCGACCATTCGCGTCGAACAGGTCGAAGGCGCCGGTCACAGCGTGCAAGGCGACCGCCCGCCCGAGCTAGCCGTG
>VFMC01000382.1 GCA_006515795.1 Acidimicrobiaceae bacterium
CCGGTCGCCGCGGGGACGATCACCCGCTGGCCGGTCGCGCCGCTGCCGGTCGCCACCCGGCCGGTCGCCGCGGTCGCCGCGGGGACGGTCGCCTCGCTCGCGCTTGGCCAGCTGTTGGGTGACCTCCTCGAAAGGTTTGTTGCTGGGGATCAGCTCGAGAAGTCCGCCCTTCGTGGCCTTGGCCTTTGGGTCGGCGACCGACGAGATCGTCATGCCCTCCAGCTCCATCTCGGCGTCGGCTCGGTACACGTCGCCCGTCTTCGCCCCCGACGGCAGCAGCGCGCCGTCGAGCACGCCCTTGGGTTCGCGGGCGCCGGCAGCACGCCAGGTCCACGACCCATCCGGGCGCGCGCTGGTGAGTTCGATCTCGATCCTTCGGGACATGGGTCACCACGGTATCCGCCAGGGTGCTGGTTCTGCACGATCCGTCCGCGCTCGGTACGGTGACGCGGTGCCCATCTACGCCCTCGGTGACCAGGTTCCCGACATCCATCCCGACGCGTTCGTCCACCCTGATGCGGTGGTGATCGGATCGGTCACGATCGGGGCCGAGAGCTCGATCTGGCCGGGCGCCGTGCTGCGTGGCGACGACGGCTACATCTGCGTCGGCGCGCGCACGTCGATCCAGGACAACTGCGTGCTGCACACCACAGCCGAGCACCCCACCCTGGTGGGCGACGACTGCGTGGTCGGCCATGTCGTGCACCTCGAGGGTTGCACGATCGAGTCGGGCTCACTCATCGGCAGCGGGTCGATCGTGCTCCATCGGGTCGTGGTGCACAGCGGTGCGATCGTGGCTGCCAACGCCGTCGTGCTCAACGACACCGATGTGCCATCGGGCTCGATCGCCGCCGGGGTGCCAGCGGTGATCAAGCCTGGGCGAGCGCGTCCCGACGACATCGTCGCCGGTGTCGAGGCCTACCTGAACAAGTCGAAGCGGCACCGCGACACGATGCGACGCATCGATCTCTGATCGAGCTCACCCGTCGCCCTGCAGGAAGCGGTCCACTTCGGCCGCGGTGGGGATCGACGGGACGGCACCCGATCGAGTGGTGCTGAACGCGGCCGCAGCCGACGCGAAGCGCGCCGCATCGATGAGCCGATCGCCCGCAGCCAGCCGTGCGCACAGCGCCCCGCAGAACGTGTCGCCGGCCGCGGTGGTGTCGATGCTGGAGACGGCGTAGGGATCGATCGGGGTGACACCGCTGGCGTCGTGCAGCATGGCACCATCACTGCCCAGGGTGACCAGCACCGACGTTGCACCGAACTCCGTGAGCTGGGCGACGCCACCGAGCACCTCGGCCTCCAGTTCGTTGGGCACCACGATGTCGCACAGACGTAGCAGCTCGGCGGGCAGCTCGCGGGCGGGGGCCGGGTTCAAGACGGTGATTGCTCCACGATCGGCGGCGCTGCGGAACGCGGCGATGATCGCGCCGAGCGGAACTTCGAGCTGGGCGAGCACGACCCTCGCAGTAGGGATGTCGTGCCCCGTGACGGTCGCATTCGCGCCGGGAACGACGATGATCGAGTTCTCGCCACCGTGCGCCACACCGATCAGGGCGCGTCCGGTGACGATGTCGGCGTGACGCCGCACATGGCGAGTGGCGATCGACTCGGCCGCCATCACCGCGAGGAGCTGATCGCCGGCGGGGTCGGCGAGCCGTGCGGTCGTGGCAACGAGATCGAGGTTGCTGCTGCCGATCACGCAGACGTCGAACTCGGGGTCAGCGGCGTTCATCCGAGCCCGCCCCGATGCTCTCCGTCGAGCTCGAACAGCGGCGCGAAGTCGGTGTGCTCGAAGCGTGGGAGGTATGTGCGCACAGCGTCGCGTCGGAACGTCTGGCAGAGATCGGCGCGGAAGAACCGAGCGCCCTCGCGGACGACGTAGTTGAGGATGAAGAAGCGGTACACCTCGGGCAGGAAGCGCAGTTCGTCTCCCGAGAGCGGGAACACTCCGCTGTAGGCGGCGATGAAGGCGAGGAAGTTCGGCTCTAGCAACGTGTGCGCGCCGTAAGTGAACTGCGTGCGGTCGCCGGTGCGGCTGGATACCCGGGAGAGGAAGTAGAAATCGAGCAGCCTCGGTTCGATGCGGAACCAGTCGTAGTCCCAGCGGCTGAGCAAGCGGAAGCCGGTAGGTGTCGGAGCGACCGAGAAGTTGCCCAGGTTCCAGTCGATCAGGACCGGGATCTTGGGGAACTCGTCGTAGCCGACTTCGATCAGGCGTTCCAGGAACTGATGGGTGTGTCGCCACAGCAGCCCGATCGATTCCGGCGGGAGATCGAAGTTGCGTGGCGCGAACGGGCTCTCGAGCAGTTCGAGCAGGTGGATCGCGTCGCTCTTGATGGTCTTCGATCCGCCGGGGATGTGTGGAGCGATGTCGGTGCAGGCGAGATGGAACTCGGCGATCTCGCGGCCGAGGTTTTCGATCATGGCGAGTGAGAGGATGCGGGGGAGTTGCTCGCCCCGCGGCACGTCGTCGTAGAACACCGCCCACATCGTGCGGTCGTACCACGTGAAGATCGGTACCGGTCGCCCCTCGTGCCGAACCCCAGCGTGCTGGTCGGCATCGCGTCTCAGCCACACATCGGCGAGCATGCCGGCGAAGCGGGTGGAGTCGAGCATCGTGGCGCACCTTCGAAGGCGCTCGTGGTCCTCGACGAAAAGGAAGTACGACCCGTAGGAAGACACCTTGCTCACCAGCGTGCTGCCGTCGTCGAGATGCAAGCGGTAGACCCGATTGGTCGAGACGTTGGCGCTCGTCTCGTCCATCGCGACGATCCGCCGAGGGTCGCCGTACTCGTCCCAGGCGGCGCGCACCGCGTGACGATGTGGATCGGGCTTCGGCATCGGGTCGAGCGTAGAAGACCCGAGCCGGCGCGACCTCAGACGGCGTCGCGGGCGCGAACCCCGATGGGGGCGATGAGGCGGAAGCCGGCCTCGTGTCGCTCGTCCTCGCTCTCGCCACCCCACAGGCCGTACTCGTGGTTGATGCGGGCGAACTCGCGGCACATGACGTTGACGGTGCACGATCCGCAGACCATCTTGGCGGCGGCTTCGCGGCGCTCGCGGGCTTGGGGTCGCTCGGCCGGCGACGGGAAGTAAAGGTAGGTGAGCCCCTTGCAGGCGGCGGTGTCCATCCACCGATCGTCGGTCTGCTGGCGATGGAACAAGGCCTCTACCGCAGCCATCTGAACCCCCTGTTCGAACAGCGGGTGCCCGAGGGCACCGTCTCCCTACATGGGCACAATAAGGGGAAGTAATCGATGAGTCAATTGCACTCGGCAAACAACTGCAAAGAATCTTGACCCGCGGGTCAACCGAGCGCCGCGGCGACCCCGGCGGCGAACCGGTCGACATCGTCGGCGGTGGTGTCCCATGCCGTCATCCACCGCACCTGGCTGCGGCTGGTGTCCCAATCCCAGAAGAAGCACCAGTCCTGGAGCGGGGCGATGAGTTCGGTGGGCAGCACCGGGAAGACGCTGTTCACCTGGGGCGCGGTGTCGTACGACAGGCGGGGGAGGCCCTTGGTGGCGTCGTAGAGCCGGTGTCCCATGGCGTTGGAGTGCTCGGCCAGGCGAATCCACAGATCATCGGTCAGCAAGGCGTTGAACTGCGCCGCGACGAAGCGCATCTTCGACGGCAGCTGGGTGACCTGCTTGCGGATGAACATCGCCCGGCTGGCCAGTTCGGGGTCGAGGAACACCACGGCTTCGCCGAACGCGAGTCCGGCCTTGGTGCCACCGAAGCTCAGCACATCGACCCCGGCGTCGACCGTGAACGAACGGAGTGCGGCCACGGTGCCACCCAGCGCGGCCGTCGCGTTGGCGATTCGGGCGCCGTCAAGGTGCACCTTCATGCCCATCCGGTGTGCCGTGTCGCACAACGCGGCGATCTCGGTG
>VFMC01000383.1 GCA_006515795.1 Acidimicrobiaceae bacterium
ACACCTCGGTGGCGCCGCGGGCCAACAAGATGTCGGCTGCCGAGCAGATCGTGCCACCGCTGTCGATCATGTCGTCGGTGAGGATGCACAGGCGCCCGGCGACATCGCCGATCACCTCTTTCGCCTCGGCGACGTTGGCGGTGCCCTTCGGGCGGCGCTTGTAGATGAACGCCAGGTCGGCGCCCTTGTCGGTGAGGTGCTGGGCCATCCGCTCGGCCACCTTGATGCGGCCGGCATCTGGCGAGACGATGACCGGGTTGTCGGCATGCTCGCGGACGTACTTCTCGAGCACGGGCATTGCCGTGAGGTGGTCGACAGGCCCCTCGAAGAAACCTTGGATCTGCCCGCTGTGGAGGTCGATCGAGACCATCCGCTTGGCTCCGGCGGCCTTGAACAGATCGGCGATCAGGCGTGCGGTGATCGGCTCGCGGCCTTCCGCCTTGCGGTCCTGGCGGGCGTACCCGTAGAAGGGGCACACCGCGGTGATGCGCTTGGCCGAGGCTCGGTAGGCCGTGTCGATCATGATCAGCTGCTCCATGATCGAGTCGTTGATGCTGCGCCCGTCGCACCCGAAGTGGGTCTGCATGATGAACACGTCGCTGCCGCGGATGCTCTCACCGAACCGTGGCCTGACCTCACCGTTGGCGAACTCGACGAGGTTCGGGCTGCCGAGTTCGACCCCGAGATGCGCCGCCACCTCCTGCGCCAGCGCCGGGTGGGTTCGCCCGGAGTACAACGACATGCGCTTGGTGGTGACTTTTTCCATGGAGGACTCCAGCAGCTCAGACAACAGGAGCAGTGTAGAAGGCGCCGGTGATCGCTCTGGCAGCCACCGAACTTCCAGCCGGAAGGTGGGCGTAGGGGCCGACGTGCGAGCCTTCGCCGATCTCGCTGTCGACGCCGACGGTGTTCTCGACGACGCAGCCGTTGGCCACCGCGCAATCACTGAGCCTCACGTCGGGGCCGATCTCGCACCGGTCGCCGATGACGGTGTCGCCCTGCAGGATCGTGCCCGGGTACAGGGTGACGTCTCGGCCGACGCGCACCGTGACATCGAGGAAGGTCTGCCGTGGGTCGAGCATGGTGACGCCGTTGAGCAGCCACTTGCGGTTCGTGCGGCTGCGCAGCTCACGCTCGGCGAGCGCCAGCTGCCAGCGGTCGTTCACACCCTGGGTCTCGTCCGGCGGCGCTTCGAAGGTGCCGACCCGGTGCCCCATGCCGGCGAGCACGGCGACGACGTCGGTGAGGTAGTACTCGCCCTGGGCGTTGTCGGGCGACAGGTGCCGCAGCGCCGGTGCCAGCAGATCGCGCCGGAAGGCGTACATGCCCATGTTGACCTCGCGGATCTCGCGTTCGGCATCGGAGGCGTCGTGTTGCTCGACGATCCGCAGCACGCGCCCGGCCTCGTTTTTGGTGGTGGCTCGAACCACTCGGCCGTAACCACTCGGGTCGTCGAGCACGCTGGTGGTGAGCGTTGCCGCGTTGTTTCCCGACAGGTGGGCGACGAGCAGCTGGGCCAACGTCTCGGGGCGCACGAGCGGGGTATCGCCTGGCAGCACGACCACGGTGGAGTCGTCGTCGAGGTCGTCGCCGGGGATGACGCTCATTCCGACCATGGTCGCGTCGCCGGTGCCGCGTTGGATGGTCTGCTCGACGAACGACACGTTCGCCCAGTGCGGAGCCTGTTCCTGCACCTTCTTGGTGACCCGTTCGGCGCCGTGGCCGACGACGAGAACCGTGCGGTCGACGTGCAGTTGCTCGAGCGCGTGGATCACGTGCATCACCATCGCCCGGCCGCAGATCAGGTGCAGCGGCTTGGGGCGCGCCGAGCGCATCCGCGATCCTTCGCCGGCGGCGAGGACGATCACCGAGACTCCCATGCGTTCTTTCTACCGCAGGCTGCAATGGCTCCGGGGAGAGGATTCGAACCCCTATACGCGGCACCAAAAACCGCTGTCCTACCATTGAACGACCCCGGATCGACCGGCGTCACGATACCGGCCACCGGATTCTCGCCAGTCGCTTGTTTCCGGCCCCGTGTTTCCGCCCACTTGTCTCCGCGCCACTTGGTTCCGGCCACGAGGACCTGTAGCGTTTGGCGGGTCATGGGATCACTGATCAAGAAGCGCCGCAAGAGAATGCGAAAGAAGAAGCACAAGAAGATGCTTCGCCGTACTCGTCACGCTCGCCAGCGCGGCAAGTGACCTCACGAGTTCGCGGTCAACGACCCTCGCCGGCTCGGCTGTGCGGGGGTCGTTGCGCGTCTACGGCCTTGTCCGCGTGAACAGCACCGTGGCGGCCGGAGCGAGCACCTCCAACTCGCGCAGATGACCCTCGACGAACCAGGTTGCGCCGCTGCCGGCCAGGGTTGGTGGGCGGCCGGCGAGCTCGCCGATGCGGTCGCGCCACTCGGCCAGCTCGGGTGCCACTTGCAGGGCGGCAGGTTCGAGATCGTTCAGGCCAGGGCCACGCGGGCCTCCGAGCGCGTCCCAGGCCCGGTACACCGCCGGGGTGCTCACGGTGAACGGCGGGATCACGAGGGTGAGGTCGAGGGCCACGAACGGGAGCGGCTCGATGATCTCGCCGATGCCCCGTGCCCGCGCCCGGCCGCCGACGAGGCAGAAGGCGATGTCGGCGCCCAAACGTGCGGCTGCGTGCAGGTCGTCGAAGCCGGCCCAGCGCAGCACGGCGGCCGCGTCGGCCGATCCGCCACCCAGCCCGCCCCCGTGCGGGACCACCTTGTGCAGGTGCACGTGAGCGGTGCGCCCGACAAGGCCCAGGGCCTGCGACACCAGGTTCGTTGCGTCGAGCGGCATGCCCGCGGCGTACGGTCCATCGGCGCTCAGGCCGTTGCCGCCAGGCGTGATCGTGAGCGTGTCGGCGAGCTCGAGTGCCACCATCTCGGCATCGATCAGGTGGAAGCCGTCGTCGCGCACACCGGTGATCCGCAGCGAGCGGGTGAGCTTGGCCGGCGCCTCAACGGTGGGCATGGTCGGGCACCGTCGGTACTCGCGCCACCAACGCGTCGGTGAGGGCGCCCCACTCGGCCACGTCGAGCTCTTCCGGCCGCCGTTGCGCATCGATTCCGGCCGCCTCGAACACCTCGGTCGGAACGATGCCCGCCAACGAACGCCGCAACATCTTGCGCCGTTGACCGAATGCGGTGCGTACGAGGTGGAACAGCCGGTCACGATCGGCGGCCGTTGCCGGGGCGTCGCGACGGTTGATCTCGGCGAGTGCCGATTCCACGTTCGGGCGTGGCACGAACACGCTGGCCGGCACGGTTCCGGCGATGCGCGCCGTCGCCCAGTAGCTCACCTTCACGCTGACCGCACCGTAGGCCGGCGACCGTGGCGCGGCGCAGAGCCGGTCGGCCGCCTCGCGCTGCACCATCACCAGCATCCTCGCGATCGCCGGTACCCCGTCGAGCAGATCGCAGATGAGCGGGGTGGCCACGTTGTACGGCAGGTTTGCCACCAGGAACCACGTCGGGTGATCGGCCAGCGCAGCTGGCCAGTCGAGCTGCATCGCGTCTGCCTCGATCACCTCCACGAGCGGGTGCCGCGCCGTGATCTGGCGCAGCACGGGCACCACGCCGCGGTCCACCTCGACGGCGCGCACGTGGGCACCTGTCTCGGCGAGGGCGAGGGTGAGCGAACCGAGGCCGGGTCCGATCTCCAGCACGTGGTCGCCGGGTCCGACTCCGGCGAGGCGGGCGATGCGGCGCACGGTGTTGGGATCGACGACGAAGTTCTGCCCCAGATCTCGCCGAGGGGCGAGCCCGTGCTGGGCGAGGAGCTGGTTCACCTCGGTGCGCGAGAGCACCGGCTACCAGCTGATCCGCACGGGGATCGGGGCATCGACGAGGTCGGCGATGGTGATGTACACGTCGGTGTCGAGGCTGATCGTTATCTCGGGCGACACCGGGAAGCCCAACGTGTTGGTGCAGGTGGTGGAGAGCCCGTTGTCGATGTTGACCACCGTGATGGTGGCGCCCGATGGCGCGGTGACCGCAGTGCACGGTCGCACGATCGTCGTCTCGAGGTACCTCTGGTAGCTCGCCGTGCCCTCCGACTCGGTTGCCTTCGGCGCGTTGGGCAAGGCGACGTCGATGACGGCCGGAGCGACCACGGCAAGTGTGTTGTCGAGGAACACCGGCACCTCGG
>VFMC01000384.1 GCA_006515795.1 Acidimicrobiaceae bacterium
CTGAACGGGCCGTCGGCACGTTCCAGTTCGCGGCGGCCGAGGCCCGCAAGCTGGGCGGGGAGATGATCCCTCTCGACGCCATTCCGGCCGGCGAGGGCAAGCTCGGCTTCACCCTCCGGGTACCGATCGGCGTGATCGGCGCGATCGCGCCGTTCAACTTCCCGCTCAACCTCGTGGTGCACAAGGTCGCCCCGGCCATCGCGGCCGGCTGTCCAGTGGTGCTCAAGCCGGCGAGCCAGACCCCGTTCAGCTCGCTCCGCCTCGCCGAGATGTTGATCGACGAGTGCGGTCTGCCTGCCGAGCACCTCCAGGTGGTCACCGGTGGTGGCGCCACGGTCGGCAACGCCATCGTCGATCACCCCGACATCGCCCTGATCACGTTCACCGGGTCGCCGGCGGTCGGGTGGGGCATCCGGGCACGGGCACCACGCAAACGGGTGGGCCTCGAGCTGGGCAACAACGCTCCGTGCATCATCGAACCCGATGGCGACTGGAAGACAGCGGCGGCCAAGATCAAGATGGCCGGGTTCAGCCACGCCGGCCAGAGCTGCATCTCGACCCAGCGCGTGCTCGTGCATCGCAGCATCGCCGCCGATTTCACCGACGCTCTGGTCGCCCATGTGAACACCCTGGTCGTGGGTGATCCGATGGACGAGGCAACCGACGTGTCGGCGCTGATCTCCACCGCGGAGCGCGACCGGGTGGAGGCTTGGGTGGCCGAGGCCGCAGCCGAGGGTGCCACCATCGCCACCGGAGGACGTCGTCAAGACGATGGTGTGCTGCTGCCGACGGTCATCGCCAACGCGACGCCGACGATGAAGGTCTGCGCGAAGGAGGTGTTCGGCCCGGTGGTGACGATCACGGCGTACGACGCCCTCGACGAGGCGATCGCCCTCGCCAACGATTCCGAGTACGGCCTCCAGGCGGCGATCTTCACCACCGACATCGCCAAGGCGCTGAAGGCTGTTCACACGCTCGACTTCGGGGGTGTGCTGGTGAACGAGGTGCCCACCTGGCGTGCCGATCAGCAGCCCTACGGAGGCCTGCGCGACAGCGGCAACACCCGCGAGGGGCCGGCGTTCACGATCAAGGAGATGACCGAGATTCGCATGGTCATCATCAATGGCTGAGCCGCTGCGGTGGGGCGTGCTCGGCGCCTCGTCGAGGATCTACCGCGGCAAGCTCCTCGCGCCGATGCAAGCCCGACCCGGGCATCAAGTGGTCGCCGAGGCCAGTCGCACTGCCGATGGCTCCGACGCCCCGTACGCCGAGATGCTGCGCCGACCGGATGTCGACGCCGTGTACATCCCGCTGCCCAACGACGGCCACCGGCCGTGGATCCTTGCCGCGCTCGCGGCCGGCAAGCACGTGTTGTGCGAGAAGCCGCTCACCATGTCGGCCGCCCACACCGAAGAGGTGTTCGCCGCGGCCGAGTCGGCGGGGCGGGTGCTGATCGAGGCATACATGTGGCCCCACCACCCGCGTCATCAGGTGCTGCTGGCCGCAGCGCGCGCCGAGCTGGGCGCGCTGCGCTCGTCGCAGGGCCACTTCTCGTTCATGCTCGACAGGTTCACCGATCACCGCTTCGACCGACGGGGCCGGGGTGCGTTGTTGGACGTCGGCATCTACTGCCTCGGCCCGGCGCTGTTGCTGGCACCGCGCCAGCCTGTCGCGGTCGCGGCCACGGCGGTGCGCAACGAGCACGGTGTCGACGTGTCGTTCTCCGGATGGCTCGACCTCGGCGACGGCTTCACGGCCACGGCTGTCGCTTCGTTCGAGTCGGTCAACCGCCGCTCGCTGGTGCTAGTGGGCACGCATGGTTCGATCACGATCGAGAGCGACCTCGCTCCCGGACCGGCGGAGCCGAGCACGGTGCAGGTCGTGCACCGTGACGACTCGATCAGCGAGCACGGTGCGCCGGGCGCCGACTCCTACGGCAACATGCTCGACCAGTTCGCGGCCGTGGTCGCCGGCCGTGAGGCGGCGCTGTGGGGCGCTCCAGAGAGCCGGCTGTTGGCCCGTTGGATCGAGGCGCTGCACCGCGCCGCCGGCTCCGACTACTGACGCGCCGACGATCGTTCGAGAACCCGCGCAGACAGATCGGGCACGCGTACAGGCCCGCGGCGCGGGGGAGCAGCCCGCCGAGCGCAGCCGCGCCGCGCTCGAGCAGCGCATGCGACAAAGCGACGCTCGCTCGTGCGAACGGGACCGGCTTCGTGAGCGTGACCGGTCCGGCCGGTCCGGCCGTGAGCGGCTACGGGCTCGGCGCGGCGTGGGGCTCACGAACGGGGAGGTCCGTGAGCACCTGACCAAGGCCACCTTCGTGAGCCAGGAACCCATTGAGACGGTGCCTGGCCGAGGTCCGCCCAACGATCACTCCGATCGTCGGGCAGAGGACATGCACGCCGAGCTCGACGACATCACGTCACCGCTTCCACGGCGGGACCTTGCCGAGCTTCGCGTACTCCTCATCTTGTAACAACCGCTTGTAGAGCTTGCCGGTTGGATGGCGGGGGAGCTCGGCGCGGAAGTCGACGGTGCGCGGGCACTTCACATCCGCGAGCTGGCTCTTGCAGTAGCCGATCAGCTCCTTGGCCAGCGCGGCCGCCTCCACGTCGTCGGCCGGCATCGTCACCGGTTGCACTACGGCCTTCACCTCCTCGCCGAAGTCGTCGTTGGGTACCCCGAAGACGGCGACGTCGACGACCTTGGGGTGGGTGACCAGCGCGTTTTCGGCCTCCTGGGGATATATGTTCACGCCACCAGAGATGATCATGTAGGCCTTGCGGTCGGTGAGGTACAAGAAGTTGTCGGCATCGAGGTAGCCGACGTCGCCGAGGGTGCTCCAACCCTTGGGATGGCGCGACGCGGCCGTCTTCTCGGCATCGTTGTGGTACTCGAAGGTGGCGCCGCCCTCGAAGAAGACGGTGCCGCTCTCGTAGGCCGGCAGCTCGGCGTCGTCGTCTCCGCAGATGTGAACGACACACCCGAGCGGGGTGCCGACGGTCCCCGGGTGAGCGAGCCACATCTCGCTGTTGCAGTAGACGAACCCGTTGCCCTCCGTTCCGGCGTAGTACTCGTGGATGACCGGACCGAACCACTCGATCATCTGCTGCTTCACCGGGATCGGGCACGGCGCCGCGGCATGGATGACGACCCGCAACGACGACACGTCGTGGCCGCGCCGGACGTCGTCGGGGAGCTTCAACATCCGCACGAACATCGTCGGCACCACCTGGCTCACCGTCACCTGGTGCTGCTCCACCAGTGCCAGGTACTGCTCGGGATCGAAGTGCTCCATGGCAACGACCGTGCAGCCGAGCGCGTGCGCGCCCAACGAGAACCGCAGAGGCGCGGCGTGGTACATCGGCGCGGGCGACAGGTACACATCGTCGATCGTCACGCCGAACAACGCCGCCAGGGTGGCACCCACGCCAGCGGGTGCATCGTCGAGCGGCACGCCGACGAACTCACGGCTGACGCCCTTCGGGCGGCCGGTCGTACCCGATGAGTACAACATGTCGCTGCCGGCGACCCGCCCATCGAGTGCAGTCGGGGCGTGGGCGGCGACAGCGGCTTCGTAGCTCTCGTGCCCTTCGATGGTGCCGTCGACCATCAACCGCAGGCGCACGCCGGGCGTGTCGGCGACGATCTCGGCGGCCTGGTCGGCCTTGTACTTGGAGGTGAAGAAGACCGCTGCCTGCGAGTCGTTCAAGATGTAGGCCAGCTCACCACTGGTGAGCCGGCTCGAACATGCGGTGTAGATGGCGCCGGCGTAGTGGCATCCCCACACGATCTCGAAGTAGCGGTCGTGGTTCTCGAGGCACACGGCAACGTGATCGCCGGGTTGCACGCCTGCCGCGCGTAGCAGCCGACTGACCCGATTGGCGGCGGCATCGAGCTCGCCGAAGGTCTGCATGAAACCGCTCGTGCCCATGACGAGAGCAGGTTTGTCGGGGTGGGTCGCTGCAATCGCGCCGGGATACATGCCGAGGCAAGGTAGCCGACGGTACCGTCACGTCATGGACCCGGCCGTCAGGTTCGCCGCGCTCGTGAGTGGACCGCCACCCGGGCTGCGGCTCGATCACGCATGCTCGCTGCTGGCGGCGGCGTTCACTGGCGACTACCACTACGACCGGGTCATGCGATCGCTCGACGAGCTCGCCGCGATGGTCACCGAGAAGTCGCTCGGCGGGGTGCTGGCGGCCATGCGGGGGCGCTTGACCGGCGACCGCGAGAACTACTTCGACGCCAAGAACTCCTTCATCGATGCGGTGCTCGTCCGGGGTCTCGGCCTGCCGATCACCCTGTCGGTGATCGCCATCGAGATCGGTCGTCGTGTCGATGTACCGATCGTCGGCGTGAGCCTCCCCAGCCACTTCATCGTCCGCGAGACCGGTCGACGATCGCACGATCCTGATCCGCATCCTCAACAACCTGCGCGCGCTCTACTCCCGCGGTCAGGATCCGAGGGCCCTCTACGCCCTGGCGGTGATGCGTGGTGGGTTCGTCGAGCTGGCCCACGAGGCGCGTGAGCACGCTCGCTGGGTTCGCCACTACAACTGAGCCCGAGGGCTCTGCGGCGCGCCCAGGCGTCCGGTGCGCAAGGGTCGAAGGTCCTAGATCTCCGGGCCCTTCCGCCATAGAAGACGGTGAGACACAATGCGTTTCATCGTCTCATCCCCAATCAAGGAGCCACCGTCATGACGGTCACCGAGCCCGCGCAGCCAGCCGAACTCGACTACGACAGCTTGCCCACCGTGTCGCCGTTGGGTGCTGCTCTCGACTGGAAGTGGTTGAAGGGTGCCAAGAGCGAATGGGGTGTGCGACCGAAGCCGGGGCCGCGCGGCCTGACGATGCTCGACATCGCCGTCGGTTCGTACGGAGACGTGCCCGAGCACCCGAAGTACCGCTCGATGGCCCCTCGCGGCGCTGACGTCGATCCCGATACGCCCGACATGGGGTACATCCTCAACAACAAGACCGACGTGTGGAGCGAGAACGTCATCGAGCTCTACGAGGAGGCGGTCGCCCGGCAGTGGAGCGCCACCCGCGACATCCCTTGGGGCGAGCTGCCCGAACTGCGCAGCGACATCGAGCATGCGATCTGCCAGGTGTGCACCACGCTCACCGAGGTGGAGATGATCGCCGCCGACCTGCCGGCGAAGTGGATGTGGCGGATGAACCACGACTTCATCGAGGCGAAGATGTTCCTCTGCACGCAGATCATGGACGAAGCCCGCCATGCCGAGGTGTTCCGCAAGCGGGCCCTCGCCAATGGTGGCGGCCTGCTCATGTCGCGAGGCCACGGCGAGGGCCTGCTGCGCACCATCTTGGAGGCCAAGACCTACCACCAGGCCACCGCGCTGATGCACCTGCTCGGCGAAGGCTTCATCCTCGACATCTTCCGCATGGGCGAGCTGATCGCGCCGTCCCCGGTAGAGAAGCGCATCTTCCGGATGGCGATGCAGGACGAGGCCCGGCACGTGGCCTACGGCACCATGCACATCCGCTACACGGTCGAGCACGACCCCGACGTCGCGCTCACCGAGTTCGGGACCAACCAGGACTTCGGTTCGGCACTCGCGGTGCTGCTCGGCGGCGGGGTGGAACACGTGGAGGACAAGGGCTTCCCACTCCAGGCCGAGCTGCAGCGCAAGCAGTTCACCTCCTACCTGGCACGCTGCGAGCGGGCCGGCATCAGCAGGCTCACCCGCACGAAGCTGCCACTCGAACTGCTCGGCATCGACCGCGCCACCGTGTTGGCGAACTGAGAGGACGCTCACCATGAAGATCGACTCGATCTCCTTCTACGAGGCGCTGGCCGACGAGATGAACGCTCACGTCGAACGGTTCACGGTG
>VFMC01000010.1 GCA_006515795.1 Acidimicrobiaceae bacterium
GGTGTCGAGGACTTCTGCCGAATCTGCAAGCGCTGCGTCGACGACTGTCCAGCCGACGCCATCCAGCACGACAAGCAGACGGTGCGCGGCGTCGAGAAGTGGTACGTCGACTTCGACAAGTGCTTCCCCTACTTCGCGGAGACGTACGGATGCGCCGTCTGCATCGGCGTGTGCCCGTGGACCAAGCCCGGGCGCGCGATTTCGATCTCCGCCACCATGCTCCGACGCCGGCTCGGCCACCAGGAGTGACCCGAGCGGCCTCGACCGCGTTCGACAACAGGTTCAGGTCCTCCCCCTCGCCCGAGCGCCGAGCCGCGCCGGCGGTACAGTCAGCCGGTGCTCGACCCGGACGATCAAGCCGCCGCTCCGGACTCCATCCGTGGCCTCACGGCCGATCAGGTTGCCCGACGCGTTGCCGCCGGCCTAACCAACGACGTACCGGCGGCACCGACGCGCACGGTGATGCAGATCGTGCGCGGCAACGTGCTCACGCCGATCAACCTCGTCATCGGCGTGCTCGCCGCGCTCGTGATCATCGCCGGTTCACCGAAGGATGCGCTGTTCGGCGGCGTGATCGTGGCCAACAGCGTCATCGGTGTTCATCAGGAGCTGCGCGCAAAACGGGTGCTCGATGCGCTCAGCGTCGTCAGCGCCCCACGCGCCCAGGTGGTACGCGATGGCGTGCTGAACAGCATGCAGGTGTGCGACCTCGTGCTCGACGATCTGGTGGAGTTGCGCGTCGGGGCCCAGGTGGTGGCCGACGGAACGATCGTGACGTCCGAGAACCTGGAGATCGACGAGTCGCTGCTCACCGGCGAGGCAGACCCCGTGGCGAAGCAGGCCGGCGACGGGGTGCTGTCCGGCAGCGCCGTCGTTGCGGGCACGGCCCGGATGGTGGTCGCCAAGGTTGGCGCCGACAACTACGCCGCGAGGCTCGCCGAGGAGGCGAGGCGGTTCACGCTCGTGAACTCTCCGCTGCGCAACGACGTGAACCGCATCGTCACCTTCGTCGGCACGCTGATCATCCCGGTCGGCCTCCTCCTCGCCAGTAGCCAGTTCTGGCGGCGCGACGAGAGCTGGCAGAACGCGATCATCAGCACCGTCGCCGGCCTCGTGGGCATGGTGCCAGAGGGTCTCGTGCTGCTCACCAGCGTCGCCTTCGCAGTCGGCGTCGTCCGGCTCGGAAGCAAGCGCTGCCTCGTGCAGGAACTCCCGGCCATCGAAGTGCTCGCCAGGGTGGACGTGCTGTGCGCCGACAAGACCGGCACCATCACAGAAGGCTCGATGGCCGTAGCCGCTGTCACCGTGCTCGGCAACACGGATGCGGCGCTCGCCGAGGAAGTGCTCACCGCGCTCGCCCTGAACGATCCCGACCCGAACGCCACAACCCGTGCGCTGGCGATCCACTACTGCTCACCGAGCGACTGGCGGGTGAGCGGGAGGGTGCCGTTCTCGTCTGCCCGCAAGTGGAGCGCCACCACCTTCGACGGGCACGGCAGCTGGGTGCTGGGCGCTCCGGAGAACGTCCTGGGCGAAGGCTTCGCCGGCCCGTTGCGTGAGCAGGTGGAGGAGCAGGCGGCTGAAGGGCGCCGGGTGCTCGTGCTGGCGCGAGCGATCACGCCGATGGTCGAGGCCGCCGATGTCGCGCTTCCGGAGGTGGAACCTGTTGCGCTCGTGATGTTCGAAGACGTCGTGCGCGCCGACGCGCCCGAGACACTCAGGTTCTTCGCCGACCAAGGTGTGACCCTGAAGGTGATATCCGGCGACAACAACCTCACGGTCGGCGCCGTTGCCCGTCGCGCCGGTCTGTCGCACTGGCGCGACAACGTGAACGCGATGATGCTGCCCTCCATCGACGACACCGAGGCCTTCGCCGACGCGGTCGAGCGGTCATCGGTCTTCGGCAGGGTGACGCCCCATCAGAAGCGGGCGATGGTGCGTGCACTCCAACAGCGGGGACACACGGTGGCGATGACCGGCGACGGCGTGAACGACGTGCTCGCCCTCAAAGACGCCGACTGCGGTGTCGCGATGGCATCGGGCAGCGAGGCCACCCGCGGGGTGGCGCAACTCGTGCTGCTCGACTCGAACTTCTCGGCACTTCCCGCCGTCGTCGCCGAAGGAAGGCGGGTCATCAACAACATCGAACGTGTCGCCAGCCTGTTCCTCGCCAAGACCACTTACTCGTTGATCCTGTCGGTTCTCACCGGCGTGTTCGCGCTCTCGTTCCCGCTCCGACCGATCCACCTCTCGATCCTCAGTTGGTTCACGATCGGAGTGCCGGCGTTCTTCATGGCGCTCGAGCCGAACGACCGGCGGGTGCACTCGGGTTTCCTCCGTCGCGTGCTCGGGCGATCGGTGCCGGCAGGTGTGGTGATCGCTTTCGCGACGATGGCGATGTTCGAGATCGCCAGGCTCGACGAGTCGATCGACGCCGATCACGCTCGGTCCGTGGCCGTGCTCGTGGCCGGCTCGGTGGCGTTGATGAACCTGTCTCGCGTGGCTCGACCGTTGAATCGGCTTCGCCTCGGTCTGGTCATCGCGATGGTGACCTTGTTCGCCCTCGCCTTCCTCGTGGCGTCCGCCCGTCGGCTGTTCGAGCTCCCGGTCACCGAATCCTGGACCTACGGCGTCGCCGCCGCGCTCATCGCCGCGGCCTACCCGCTGCTCGTGCTCGGCAATCGGATCACCGAGCGGTTCCACCGCCCGATGATGCGGTAGGTTCCCCGCCATGTCACACATGTACGACCTCACCATGCCGTCGATCACCGGCGAGCCCGTCGACCTCGGCGACTACCGAGGTACGGTCTGCCTCGTCGTCAACGTCGCCAGCGCTTGAGGCCTCACCCCTCAGTACGCAGGTCTGCGTACTCTCCACGAAGACAACAAGGCGAGCGGCTTCTCGGTGCTCGCCTTCCCGTGCAACCAGTTCGGCGCCCAGGAACCCGGCACCGATGCCGAGATACTCGAGTTCGCCACGAGCAAGTACGACGTCACGTTCCCGATGTTCCACAAGATCGAGGTCAACGGCGACGGTGCCTGCGAGCTGTACACCTGGTTGAAGGCACAACAGGGCGACGGCGCCGACATCGGGTGGAACTTCGAGAAGTTCCTCGTCGACCGTGAGGGGAACGTGGTGAAGCGCTACAGCCCCGTTGTGACCCCTGACCAAGTGGCCGACGACATCGCCGAACTGCTCTGACGCGCCGCCGAATCGGCCGATAGTCTCCGCGATACACGGCTTCCCCCGAACCAGTCCAACCACCTCTGTTCGGGAGGATCCATGTCCGCGCATCACCGGGCGCCGCGCCAGGCGCCGCATCGGGCGAGACGTCGTTCGCACCGTCGCGCCATCCCCTGTTCGTTCGCCGGCGAGGCGTTCGCCGTCTGGTTCCCCGGCCCCGACGACCCGATCGCGCTCGAGTCGTTCGGCGATGTCGCGACGCTGGCGTTCGAGGTTCAAGAGATGCCCGCCACCCGTGAGGTGCTCGTGCTGCTCGACGAGCTCCGCCGGGTCACGGCGATCGTGCTCGATCCTCCTCCTCCGCTCGGCGTGTTCATCGGGTGGAGCACCGTGCCGGGTGCGGAGGTGCCGTTCAGCCAGACGATCTCGATCGTGTTCACCGACGACGTCGGCCACATCGGCGACATCGGCGACGGATCGCCGTCGGCGCAGGATCGCGACGGCTACTTCGCGCTCCGCCGGCTGCACATGCTGCAGGGGTTGCAGCTCCTCGACGTCGTGCTGGTCGACACCGAGCGGGTCCGCAGCCTGGCCATCGCCTGCGATCCCGACGCGGTGTGGTTCGAGCCGTTCGCACCGCTGTCTCCATCCGGCGACATCGGCTCGGGCGAGGCGGCCTAGCTCAGGCCTAGCTCAGCCGTCTGACTCAGCTGCCTGACTCGGCCGTCCGACCGACCGGCCGAGCGTCCTACCATGGCGGCCCATGAGCACCATCTCCGTCGTCACCGGCGCGAACAGCGGCATCGGCCGCGCCACCGCCATCCACCTCGCCGCGCAGGGGCATGTCGTCTACGGCACGGTCCGCAGCCTCGACCGCGCCGGCAAGCTGAGGGCGATGGCGGCCGACGCCGGCGTCGAGGTGAATCTGATCGAGCTCGACATCGCCGTCGACGCCTCTGTTCGTTCCGGGTTCGAACGGATCCTCGCCGAGACCGGTGGCGTTGTCGATGTTCTCGTCAACAACGCCGGGGTCGGCGGCAACGCCGTCGCCGAGGAGTGCCCACCACAGCTCTACCTCGACGTCATCAACGTGAACCTCTGCGGAGCCGTTCGCTGCCTGCAGCAGGTGCTGCCCGGCATGCGCGAGCGCCGACGCGGGGCGGTCGTGAACATCACCTCGATAGCTGGGCGCGTCGCTGCGCTCGCGCAGTCGCCGTACGTCGCCTCGAAGTGGGCGTTCGAGGGCCTCAGCGAGGGTCTCGCCCAGGAACTAGCACCATTCGGCATCCGCGTCGTGATCATCCAACCGGGTGTCACCAAGAGCGCGATCTTCGCCAAGAACATCGATGCGCCCAACCAGAGCGGCGCCTACGACGCCGCCTACCGACGACTGTTCCAGTTCTACGCCGCCGGCCTCGCCAACGCGACCGACCCGTTCGAGGTTGGCGCGGTGATCCACCACGCCGTCACGACCCATACCCCGCAGTTGCGCTACCCGGTCAGCTGGGGCGGCCATCAGCTCATCGACGGCCGGGCCGCGATGAGCGACGACGACTGGGTGGCGATGGGGGCGCTCGGCGACGACGACGAGTACTACGACGACTTCTCCCGCAGGTTCGGTCTCGACCTGCGCGTGTGAATCGGTGCGGCTGGCATGTCAGAGCGCGGCGCGGTGCAGCACGGCGCTGGCCGGGGTGATCTCCACATGGTCGTCGAACACCCGAGCCCGGCCGTCGACGATCAGGCTGCAGTCGTGACCGCTCGCCGGTGGGAAGACCATCGTCACCTCCGGACGGGCACTGGCGTTCGCTCGGCTCGTCCTACCGGCCGTCGCCGCGAGCACGCCATCGACGAACTGCGTCGGCACGGCAAGCGAGTGAGCGCGCTGGTCGTCCGACACGGTGACCAGGAAGCCCCACGGGTGCTCGGCGAGCTTGGCTTCCAGTTCGTGGAGGGGAACGATGATGCTCACGCCGGCAGCGTAGCGAGCCCCGCCGTGCCGTCGACCCAGCCATCGTGGTCGAAGGCGTGGGCGATCTGGAGCAGCAGCAGGTCGGCCCCGGGCGGGGCCACCACCTGCACACCCACCGGCAGACCGCCGGCAGTGAACGCGAACGGGATCGAGATCGCCGGACAGCCCGTGATCGTGATGTCGGTGCAGCTCCTCATCCACTCCAGGTAGTTGCTCATCGCCACACCCTCGATCTCGTGAACCCAATCGAGCTCGACCGGGAACGGCAGCACCTGAACCGTGGGCAAGGCCAACACGTCGTACCGTTCGAAGAAGCTGCGGACGCGCTGCTGCACGACGCCCCGTTCGCGCAGTGCCCTGCCTACGTCGGCCGCAGTCAACGATCGGGCCAGCTCGATGTTCCAGCGAATGGTGTCCTTCAGGTCGTCGTACCGGCGGTCGTAGAGCGGGCCGAAGTTGCGCTCGAAACTCACCGCCCGCAGCGTCTGGAAGATCCGCGACGTTCGCGACAGATCGGGGAAGTCGAGCTCGACCTCGGCCCCGTGATCGATGAAGCGCTGCGGTGTCCGAGCAAGGGCGGCGACCACGCCGCGTTCGATCGGCAGTCCACGGCATCAGGTCCCCATGCCACGCGCAGGCCGGCCAACGACCGGTCGAGCGGGCCGAACGGGCCCGCGTTGCTGCGCAACGGCGCGAGCGGGTGCGGGCCGGCGATCGCGCCCAGCAACAACGCAACATCGGCGGCGCAGCGAGCCATCGGACCCTCGGTGGCCAACGGGTCCCACGGATCGGTCGCGGGCCATTGCGGCACTGTGCCTGGCGTTGGCCGAAGTCCGATGACGTTGTTGAACGACGCCGGGTTGCGCAGCGACCCGCCGAGATCGCTGCCGTCGGCGAGCGGCACCATGCCACAGGTCAGCGCGGCGGCCGCACCGCCACTGGAGCCACCCGCCGAGAGCGACAGGTCGAAGGGGTTGCGGGTTGCGCCGAACACTCGGTTGAACGTGTGCGAGCCGGCGCCGAACTCGGGTGTGTTGGTCTTGCCGACGGTGACGCACCCGGCAGCCCGCATCCGCTCGATCACCAAGTCGTCGGCGTCGGGTACCTGCTCGGCGAAGATCGGCGAACCCATCGTGGTTCGGATGCCGGCCGTGAGGGCCAGGTCCTTGTGCGCGATCGGAAGCCCATGCAATGGACCGAGCGACTCTCCGCGAGCGTGCGCGGCATCGGCGCGTTGAGCATCGTCCACGGCCCGGTCCAGTGCCAGCGTCACGATCGCGTTGACGACCGGGTTCACCCCGGCGATGCGGTCGAGGTGGGCATCGAGAACCTCACGCGCCGATGCCTCGCCACGAGCCAGCAGATCGGCGAAGTCGACCGCCGAGCGGCGCCACAGCTCCCCGCTCACGGTGGCGCTCCGTGCGTTCGCCGCAGCGCCGCCTTCTCGACCTTTCCCATCGCGTTGCGCGGCAATGCCTCCACCACGTGGATCTGCTTGGGCGCCTTGAACGGCGCCAGGTGCTGGCGCGCTGCGGCGCGCAGCTTCGCCGGATCGAGCGTCTCGGTCCCATCACCAACCACCACTGCCGCGACCGATTCGCCGAAGTCCGGATCGGGCACACCGATCACCGCGCTCTCGAGCACACCGGGAAGCGCATCCAGCACACCCTCCACCTCCTTCGGATACACGTTCAGGCCACCGGAGATGATCAGGTCCTTCGAACGCCCCAGGATGTGGAGGTACCCGTCGGTGTCGAACATGCCCACATCACCAGTTCGGAAGTACCCGTCACTGGTGAACTCGGTGTCGGCGAGGTCGGGCCTGCGCCAGTAGCCCACGAACACGTTCGGCCCGCTGACCTCGATGCCGCCGATCTCCCCGATCGGCAACGTTCGCCCATCGTCACCCGTGACGCGCACCTCGACATCGGGCAGCGGCGTGCCGACCGTTGCCGGGCGACGCTCGCCGTGCAACGGGTTGGAGGTGAGCATCGACGTCTCGGTCATGCCGTACCGCTCGAGGATCGCGTGCCCGGTGCGCGCCCGGAACTCATGGTGCACGGAGGCGAGCAGCGGTGCCGAACCGCTGATGAACACGCGCATGTTGCGACACCGCGAGGCATCGAGTCGTTCGTCGCCGAGCAACCGCGAGTAGAAGGTCGGCACGCCCATCATCACCGTGCAGAGCGGCAGTGCCGCGATCACTTCGTCGACGTCGAACTTGGAGAGGAAGACCATCGCCGTGCCGTTGGCGATGGAGCAGTTGGTCGCGACGAACAGGCCATGGGTGTGGAAGATGGGCAGGGCATGGAGCAGCACGTCGGTGGCGGTGAAGCCCCACAGGCGGTGCAGCGTGCGCGAGTTGGAGGCGAGGTTGCCGTGGGTGAGCATCGCCCCCTTCGCACGTCCAGTCGTACCGCTGGTGTACAAGATCGCGGCCAGATTGCCTGATTCGACATGGTGGTCGTCGAAGGTCTCGGGGCACCGATCGGCCGATCGTGCGAGCTCGGCCAGGCACTCGTCATCGACCACCAAAGCCGGCTCCGCATCGCTCACGAGAAGCGCGACCTCCGTCGCCGTGTAGGTCGTGTTGATCGGCAGCAGCACGGTGCCCGAGCGGATGCAGGCGATGTACAGCATCAGCGCCTCGACCGACTTCTCCACCTGCATGGCCAGGCGGTCGCCAGGTTGAACTCCGGCCGCACGGATCGCGTGGGCGTACTGTGCCGAACGCCCAGCAGCATCGCCGTACGTGGCGAGCACACGGCCGGCCGAGTCGAGCAGGAACGGCGCAGTCGAGCCTGCCGCGACCGCCGACATCAGATCGGGCAGCGTGTCGCGCCGCCCGGCGGGCGACATCAGTGCGATCCCCACCGGCCCCGGTGGATCATGCTCTCCGCCGGCAGCCGATGCGCCGGCTTGAAGTCGTCGCCGGTGTAGTAGGCCACGGGGAACAGGGCGGCCTGGGTCCACTCGGCCGGGATCCCGAGCAGTTCGCTGACCTGGTCGTGGAAGAACAGGTGGATGGTGGTCCAGGCGGTACCGAGGCCCCGAGCCCTCGCCGCCAACATGAAGCTCCAGGCGGCCGGCAGGATTGATCCGTAGGTCGACGCCTGGGCGGCAACCATCGGCACGTTCTCCACCCGACCCTTCACGCACGGGATCACGAACACCGGCACCTGATCGAGCACCGAGCCGAGGTAGCCGGCGCTGTCCATCACCTTTGGCATCACGTGCTCACGCGGGTCGCCCTCTGGCAGCGGCGGCGGGTAGCCGGATGCCAGCATCGCCTCCCAGCCCTGGCGGTAGAACCCGGCGATCGCAGTTCTCATCGCCTGATCGGTCACCACGACGAACGACCAGTTCTGGGCGTTTGTGCCGGTCGGCGCCTGCATCGCGATCTCGATGCACTGGTCGATCAGCGCCATCGGCACCGGACGAGTCAGGTCGAGTCGTTTGCGCACCGAGCGGGTGGTGGTGAGCAGTTTGTCGGCAGCAGCGAGATCGATCGTCATGGCCAGACTGTATGACCACCCACAAGATCTGGGCCGAATCCGTCTCGGCGGGCGAGAAAACATCGGCCCGGAATCTGCCCACAGGCGATGCGTCGGGTGCATCGGTCTGGACGGCGCCGGCGGCGGTGGAGCAGACTACTGGCATGTTCGAACGCGCCGTCGACCCGCCGGACGCGCTTGTGACGTCGTGGTTCCGACTGGAGATGCTCGCTCCGGTGCACAACGAACGCGATCACGAGGCATGGATGTCGAGCATCGAGCACATCCGCGCCACCCCGGGCTTTGCGCCACCGGACTGCGGGAGCGATGACTGGCCCACGCCCATGACGCTGGACGAGAACCTCGTCGATCTGGACAAGCATCGAGACGAGTTCCTCGCCGGCGACGCGTTTGCGTACAGCGTTCTGGATCGCGACGACGTGGTTGGCTGTGTCTACATCGACCCCGACAAGAGTAGAGCGTCGGACGCGTTGGTTCGCTCGTGGGTACGAGCATCGCGCGCTGACCGAGACCACGACCTGGCCGTGGAGCTCGACCAGTGGCTGCGCGACGCGTGGCCGATCCGCTCGAGACGCTGGCCCGGACGGTCGACGCTCGGCTCGTAGCCTGCTCGGTCGTTTGCCATCTCCAGACCGGACCAAGGTCGTCGGCCCAGATCTTCCGCGACCGGGGCCGAACCTGCAGCCCGAACCGTTGGTCTGAACCGATCGAAGGAGTGGTCTCGATAGGTAGGGCATGAGCTCCGTCATCGCACCCCTCTCGCGCCCGGTTGTGTCGTGGTCGCCACCCGATCCAGCCGATCGGCGGCGATCGCCGCAAACGCGACGCACCGCGCTGATCACCGCGCTAGGCGTCACAGCTGCAGCGATCAGCGCGTTCTTCGGCAACGAGGCGATCTTCGTGATCGCGTTCTTGTTCGTCATCTCGTGGCCGCTGGAGCGGATCTGGCGCCGCCACCCCGTGCCGGTCAGGCGACTCGCCCTGCGTACAGACCTCGCCTACGCCGCAGCCTCCCCCGCATTGATATTCGCCGGCACGGTCGTGGCCGCGGTGCTGGCTGTCGTGTCGCTGATGTGGTTGCCCGGTCTTGCGTTCCGCCCCCTGGTGCGCTCGCTCCCGGTCTGGCTCGAGCTCGTCGTCGGCGTGCTGCTGTTCGACGTCCTCATCTACTGGACGCACCGCTGGAGCCACACGGTTCCATTGCTGTGGAGGTTCCACGCGGTTCACCACTCGACGCGCCACCTCGACTGGGTATCGGGATTTCGCAACCACCCGCTCGACGGCGCGTTCATGGCCCCCGTGTTCGCCTTCTTCATCGGAGCCGGGTTCGACGGACGCATCACCGGCGGCCTCGCTGCGGTGCAGTTCGTCATCGGGCTCTGGGCCCATCTGAACGTTCGCTGGCGGCTGCGGCCGCTGCATCGGATCGTGCTGACGCCGGACTTCCACCACTGGCACCACGCCAACCAGCCGGAGGCGCACAACACCAACTTCAGCACCTTCCTGCCACTGTGGGACATCGTGTTCGGCTCGTACTACATGCCGGCCGACCAACGCCCACAGCGCTACGGCGTCGACGATCCCGTGCCCCTCACCATCGGCCGCCAGCTCGCCTACCCGTTCCGGGGCCTGCGGTCAGCCTTCCGCGAGCGGCGGCGAGCACGACGCGCCACTGCCGGCTGAAGGCGTGTCACGCTGATGGTGGTGATCGAATCGCAACGCACCGATGCCGACCTCATGGCGGCAGTTGCCGAGGGTGATCGCGACGCGCTCGCCGCGCTGTACAACCGCCACGCCCCGATGGTGATGGCTCGGCTCCACCGAAGGTGCGCCGACCGCGACATCGTCGACACGGCCGTGCAGGACACCTTCGTGTCGGCTTGGCGAAGTGCCGCGCAGTATCGAGCCGACCGCGGCGAGGTCGGGGCGTGGCTGTGGTCGATCGCCGTCAGGCGACTGATCGATCAATTGCGCAAACGGCGTACGCCCGCTCCGCTGGCTGTCCTACCGGAACCCGAGCCGCTCCCGCCACCCGGAACGCCCGCCTACTCGCTGCTCTCGACGCTGCCGGCCGACCTCCATCCAGTGGTGGAGGCGGTGTAT
>VFMC01000385.1 GCA_006515795.1 Acidimicrobiaceae bacterium
CCGATGTCGAACAGGTCGCGCTCGGCAGCATCGTCGAGCCCCACCACCCAGATGCCGGCGTCCTTCATCGCCGCCAGCGCCGACAGTGTGATGGGACCACGCGTCGCGGCGAGGCGTGGGCGCCCTGGCTGCCCGCCGAGACAAACCGGGCTCTGACGAGGGCGGGGACGCCTCGTCCCAGCTGGCAGCCCCGTCGGTCGACCCAGCGGTCGCTCTTTGCCGGGTTCAGTCGAATCGCGTCGTCAGCGCACTGTGGGCGTCGAGCTGTCGCAGCACTTCGTTCTGGTCGCCGGTGACGCCGACGACTACCTCGTTGGCACCGGTGTCGTGGTGGGTGTCGATGGTTCGCGGGTCGCCGGAGGAGGCGTAGACGACGAGGGAGAGTTCGGCGGGGTTGCGTCCGTGGTCGATGGCTAGCCGGTGGAGTCGCTGCCATCGCCGGTCGATGTGTTCGGTGCCTTCGAGGGGCATCCATCCGTCGGCGTGACGGACGATGTCGAGGAGTGTGGAGTCGGTGCCGCCGGCACCGATGAAGACGGGCGGCGAGGGCTGGTGGGGTTTCGGATACGACCAGCACGGCCCGAAGCTGATCCGCTCGCCGGTGTGGGACGGCTCGTCGTCGCGCCACAGGGCGAAGATCGCGGTGAGGTGCTCGCGTAGCGCTGGACGCCGCTGGTCCCAGCTGATGCCGTGGTCGGCGAGCTCGTCGGCTTCCCATCCGTAGCCGACGCCGAGCACGAGTCGCCCACCGGACAGTCGGTCGAGCGACGCGAGTTGTTTCGCGGTGGCGAGTGGTTCACGTTGGGCGAGGACGAGGATGCCCGTGCCGAGTCTGATGCGTGCTGTGACAGCCGCGGCGGTGGCGAGCGCGACGATCGGGTCGTGTAGCCGTTTGTACTCCTCGGGCATGGGTTCGCCGTCCCGCCAGCGGATGAACGGGCGCACTGGGATGTGCGTGTGCTCGGTCAGGAACAGGCTGGCGAATCCGCGCTGCTCGGCCTCGACCGCGAGCCTGGCGGGTTCGATCGTGTGGTCGGTGGCGTGGGTCATCACCCCGATCCTCATCGTGCAGCCCGACTCGTCGATGCGGGTGTGGTGGCGTGGAGTATCCACCCGTTGGCGATGGGTCGCAGCAGTCGGCGCCCGAGCACGGGAAGGACCAAGGACGCGACCAAGCCTTTGATCGTCGCTCGGGCGACGTAGGTGAAGGCCACGTCGATCCGGCTGCCGACTGGGTCGTCATGGACGCTCACGGTCGCGGCGAGGTGGTCGAGGGGCATCGGGTGCTCGGTGACATCGACGTCGATGAACTGAACGTGTCGGTCATGGTCGAGCCGCATCTTCTCGGTCCAGGTGTTTCCGCGGGTGTCGGTGCAGGTGCGCCCACACTGATCGGGTGCCACGGAGATCTCGGTGAGGTTGGGCGCAAGGCGTGCGTACAGGTCTGCATCAAGCACCATCTGCCAGGCCGCCGACGGGCGTGCTGCGACAGTGACGCGGCGGAACAGGAGTTCGGTCCGGTCGTCGAGCGAATGGTGCCGTGCCCGGCCGCCGAGTACGAAGCCCGCCGTCGCGAACACGGCGACCACTGCTGCGGCGGCGGTAGCGAAGGTCGTGCCGGCAGTGGTCGGATCGCGTAGCGCGATCAGCACAGCGGACCCGATCACCCACGCGGCATCACCAGCGGCGACGAGCGTGCTCGCCCTTGCAAGTCGCCGGGCCGGTTGCACGGCGAGCACGACCAGCATCATCGACCAGCTGATGAGCCCGATGCCGAGCACGACGATGACAGGCCGCGGCAGGTCGATCTGCCGGCTCATCCATCCGTTGAAGGTCGCCATCGCCAGGCCGGTGAGCCCGGAGAACGCGGCGTTGATACGTTGCAGATCCCGGAGCGGCTGTATCGCGCGCAGCCTCGAGGTTGTGATGTCGGTCACGCGTCGAAGAACCCGAACAGCGACGTGATGCGCCCGTCACGCACGTGTGCCGTGTCGATCCCGGTGAGCACCTGGGTGCCGTCGGGCGCGAACATTGTCCACGCCCAGTGGACGACGTCGTGATGAGCGCGCGCGGGGCCACGCCGCTCGAACCGGTGACCGGGCATCTGGACGCTCACCCCGTCAATCATGTCGGCGATCGCCGCGTGCCCGGTCACGTCGGCGAGCGGGTCGACCGAGCGGGCGTCGTCGTGCCACGCATCACTGATCGCTGCCGCCCGTCTTTCCGGGTCGGGTTCGTTCCAGCAGGTGAGGTACGCGTCGACGATGCGCTCGGCGGTGTCGTTCTC
>VFMC01000386.1 GCA_006515795.1 Acidimicrobiaceae bacterium
GCGAAGGCGGCGATGGAGGTCTTCAACTGGAAGCTCAGGCAGTTCGAGGCCGTCACGCTTCCGGCGGGCGGTTTCAGCGGGCGCAGCCAGCACGTGGGCGCGCTTCTCGGCGACGGGACGGTGCTGCTCGCGGGCGGCGCGACCGGCGACCCGGCGGCGAGCGTGGTCGCGGTGACGGCGAACGCCGTGGTGTTCCAGCTCGGAGCGCGCACGGGAACGACGTGGGCGGGGGCATTCCTGCCCGTCAACGGCGACATGGTGGTCGGCCGGCGCGGCGCGGACAACGCGGTGATGATGGCGGGACGGCCGTTCATCGCGGGCGGGTTCGCGGGCAGCGGCCAGACGATCGCGACGTGCGAGGTGTACACCCCGGACCGGTCGCGCAACGGGGCGCCGAAGGCGTACGTGTACCTGCCGAGCTCGGACCTGTCGCACGCGTTCGGAGCTCCGATCGCGTACCGGGTCGTGGACGCGGAAGGTGACCAGGCGCGGATCGTCGCGCAGTTCCGCCACCCCTTGAACACGACGTACAACGCGTGCACGGCGCAGGCGACGACGATCGGCGGCGACATCGCCGACGACGCGGCGGGCCTCGCGACGACGACGACGGACCTCGACGGGACGCAGCTCCTGATCGACCCGGTCGCCAGGAACACGACGGGCGACCACGCCTACATCTGGGCGATGTCGCAGGACATCGACCGGCCGGACGTGGGCTCGACGGTGTCGGGGTACACGATCCGCGTGACGCCCTCGGGGGCGGTGCGCGGGGAGCAGGACGTCACCGACCCGGTGAACGTGCTCTACAACACGAAGGCGATCACGACGATCCTGCCGCTCGAGGACTCGTTCGGCGTGCCGAACGCGCACCAGGGCGGGGACATCGCGATCACGGTGCACATCCGCGACATCGACGGCGCGGGCCTCGGTCCGCGGACGGGCGAGCCGTGCTCGGTGCTCTTCGAGTACGCGATCGACCTGAACGGCGACAGCCAGATCACGGCGCAGCAGGACAAGGACTGGACCGCGATGACGGCCGCGCGGCTGTCGACCGGCAACGCGGCGACGCCGCCGAACCCGGTGACGGGAGTGTCGTCCTGGAGCGAGGCTGCGGACGATGCGAGCTCGGAGCCCGCGACGCGTCCGGCCGCGAAGGGCTGGGTGACGTTCGAGTGGGACGCGCTCTTCGACCTGGGTCCGCCGCCTTCGGCGACGGGTTACCAGGTGCGCAACATCTGGCTGCGCGTGACGGCGACGGACCCGCTCGACCTCGGCTTCCCGAAGATCGTCCGGAACAAGCCCGGCCAGCCGGACGACTTCGACTACGAGCGGGACCTCGAGGGCCTGTGGCTCGAGAGCTGGGCGCCGCGGTCGAGCTCGAAGTCCCTGGTGAAGGTGAACGAGCCGATCGACTTCGTCTTCAACGGCAACATCGACGGGGCGACGGTCAACTCGAACACCCTGAAGATCTACCGCGGGAACACGGTGATCACGGGTGAGTACCAGGTGCAGAACGACACGGTGGTCGCCTCCGGCGTCACGATCCCGACGGCGGGCAAGTCGACGGTGACCTTCCACCCGCAGGTGCAGAACCTGAACAGCGGCGCGGCGGCGTACGGAGTCAACGACGCGTCGACGATCTACTTCCCGGGGAACCAGTACCGGATCCAGATCCCCGGCTACGCGTTCGGCGGGTATCCGCTCGCGGACATCCCCCCGGGCAACTCGCCTCCGGAGCAGATCCGTCCGATCGGCTACGGCACGGACCCGTCGCTCGTGAGCACCTACGAGCTCGTCAACTCGACGCCGGTCAACGGCGACGTCGAGACCCAGTTCCAGTTCAACACCACGACGGGGAGCTACGCCGACGGCCAGGCGGTCGACTACTCGGACGCGACGCCGGGCACGGGCACGACGCTCGACGGCAGCGCCTCGGGCAGCGGCTTCTCGATCACCGTCAACCACGCCCTGGACGTCACGACCGCGACGAGCCCGAACCTCACGGTCACGGGCAACAGCGGATCGAGCTACGTCGTCCCGGGCCGCTGGACGGTGACGAACACGATCAACAACGACGGGACGTCGTCCTCGAACCTGGTCTTCGTCCCGCTCTTCAAGCTCCCCTCGGGGGACTCGATCGTCGTCTCGAACACCTCAGGTCTCAGGGGCACGAACGGAACGTCGGTTGCCGGACTGACCGGACTTGCGTACACGGTCAACGGCTACGGCCGCACGACGACGAGCTTCACGGAGACGTTCACCGACGCGACGAACCGGGACTCGGCG
>VFMC01000387.1 GCA_006515795.1 Acidimicrobiaceae bacterium
ACGTTCATGACGCAGCTGCTCCCATCGAGCACCCATCCGATCCGTAGTCAGCTCAAACAGCTCGTGCGCCAGGCGATCGTCGGCTGACATCCATAGGAGGATCCGCCGGAAGTGGCTGGGCCGATCGACTGCCAGAAGGTGACAGAGGTCCCTGTTCACCCTCTCGGCCGGGGGAGCATCCTGGGCACATGCCGATCAGACATGTGATCATCCCGCTCGACGTCTCCAACGTGTCGTTCGCCGCCATGGAGTGCGGCCAGGACCTTGCCCGACGCCTGGGTGTGGACACCGAGGTGGTCTCTGTCACCACACCCAGGTACGCCAACGTCACCGCTGCTGCCCTCAGGCAGCTCGTCGACGACGGCCGCCCGTCGTCGATCCGGGTGATCTCGTCGGAACGCCACGACGTGGAGGGCGTGCTTGCCGAAGAGGTGTTGGCCGACGACACCGCGTTGTGGTGCATCGGCTCCCATGGACGCACCGCGATCGGTGAACTGCTGTTCGGTTCGGTCAGTGCCGATCTGGTTCGTGATGCGGGGGTGCCCATCGTCGTCACCGGTCCACAGGCGTCGGCGAGGCCAGACGCAACCGTGCTTGCGATCGCGCTCGACGGTTCCGACGTGAGCGAGACGATCCTTCCCGGCGCCCTCGCCCTTGCCGATCAGCTCGGCCTGACCGTCCGCCTGCTGCAGGTCGGTCATGCGGAGGTTCCACCCGACGCCGTCGAGTCCGCCTTCCTCCATCGTGTCGCCGACTCGCTCGACCGGCGCGACCCGGTCGACTACGACACGCTCCACGGCGACAGCGCCACCGAGCTGGCTGGCTACGTTTCGCGCAACGATGACGTCGCGATGCTGGCCATGGCGACGCGCGGCGTACCCGGTGGGGCGCGCATATCGGTGCCGAGCGTCGCCATGCGCGTGCTGCGCCATGCGGCTACACCGGTGCTGCTGCTCCACCCACCCCAGCCGGCCGAGCATCCCGCTGAAGCAGAGGCGCCGCAGCAGCAGGTCGACGTCAGGCCGCGAGTGGTCGTCGGCCTCGACACCTTGGCGTCGTCGGAACCGGCACTGCGCTGGGCGGCCGACGAGGCGAGCCGGCGGGGCGCCGTGCTGCAGGTGGTGCACACCTGGTTGATCCCGGTGGGATCGATCTACGGGGCTGCGGTCTGGCCAGAAGTAGAGGCGTGCCGCGATGCCGCGCTGGAAACGGTCACGGAGGCCCGCGAGGCGATCTCGGGGTGGTATCCGGACCTGGAGGTCGAAACCGTCGTCGCTGAGGGCGGCGCTGCTCATACGATCGCCGGTCGCAGCGAAGGGGCGATCATGGTGGTGCTCGGCAGCCATCACCACCATTGGCTCACCCGAGCCGTGTTCGGCTCGACCCCCGTCTCCTCGCTCACTCACGTAAGATGCCCGCTCGTGATCATCCCGTGCGACGAGGACAGCGAGCAATAGCCCGGGCCTCCGGTTTCGTTCTGGCCGGTTTCGTTCTGGCCGGCGCCATGTTCGCCGGTGCATGTGGCGCACTCGTTCGAACGCCGACGGTCCTAGAGCCTTCGGGCACCGCCCAGATCGCCGCTCCTGCCTCCGCGTCGCGGTCGGCGGCGCGTCTCACACCGCCTGAGCCGACGCCATGCCAGCGGACTGCTGGCGCGATCGCCGCCCGCCACCCTGGCCCGCTCCTGCAGGTCCTCGTTCGCACCGAGAACTGGACCGACACCACAGCCGTACTGGAGGTGGCGCGCCTCACCGAAGCCGGGTGGATCTGCGACAGCCCGATGGAGGCACGGGTCGGCCGCAACGGCGTGCGTGCCCTGCTCCAGCGGCGTAGTGGCGATGGCACCACACCGGCCGGGGTGTTCCCCCTGGCCACGATGACCGCACCAGACGGGCAGCGGTTCTCGTTCTTCGGAAATGCCGCCGATCCTGGCGTCAGCGCCGGCACCTACCGGCGGGTGCGCAGCGGCGACTGCTTCGGGGCGACGCCGAACACCCCGGGGTACGGGCACCTGCGATTCGACAGGTCGTGCCCCGGGCCCGACGACGAGTACCTGCCCGCCTTCACCACCGCCTACTCGAACGCCGCCCTGATCGGGGCGAACATGGAGCCAGAAGTATCGGGCGATGCCGTTGGCGAGGTGCCCTACGCGGCGGCGATCTTTCTGCACCGCCACGTCTACGCGGCCGGGTCGAGTGGGACGACGAAACCGACCTCCGGCTGCGTCTCGCTGTCGCAGGCCGACCTCGTCGCGGTGTTGGTGACGATGACGAGCGACGNNAGGAGTAGACGATACGGTGCCGCCATGCCTGATTCACGAGCCGATGTCGTCGACCCCGAACTGGCCGCGTACATCGCCGCGCACTCGTCGAGCCCCGACGAGGTGCAACGCCATCTAATGACCGTCACCGAGGAACGCACCGGCGGCCACTCGCGCATGCAGATCGGTGGCGATCAAGGAACGTTGTTCGAGATGCTGGCCCGCGCCATGGGTGCGCGATCGGCGATCGAGATCGGCACCTTCACGGGCTACTCGTCGTTGGCGATCGCCCGCGGGATGGGCCCGGGGACGCGGCTGATCTGCTGCGATGTCAGCGAGGAGTGGACGGCGATCGCTCGCCAACACTGGGAGCTCGGCGGTGTGGCCGACCGCATCGATCTGCGGATCGCGCCGGCACTGCACACCATCGACTCGCTCCCTACGGACCTGCGCTTCGATCTGGCGTTCATCGATGCGGACAAGACGAACTACGCGAACTATTACGAAGCGCTGCTCCCACGGATGAACCCGACGTCGGTGATCTTGGTGGACAACACGTTGTGGTCGCGTCGGGTGCTCGATGATACGAGCGATGATCGCGACACCGTGGCGCTGCGCGAGTTCAACCGGCTCGTCGCCGCCGACCCCAGGGTGCGCTGCGTGATCATCCCGATGGGAGACGGCGTGACGATGATCCAGCCAGTGCGCTGATCAGACCCAGGCGGTGAGCGCGTACACCACCGTGAGCACGGCGCCGACGCACACCACGAGCACACGAAACCGTTCGTGGTCGAGCCGGCCCACCAATCGTCCACCGAGGTGACCGCCCACCACGCTGCCGACGGACATCACAGCGGCGAGCGTCCACCACACCTTCCCCGAGAACAAGAACAACGCCGCGGCCGTGACGTTGATGACGAGCGAGAGCACCTGCTTCAGCGCGTTCGAGCGATCGAGCGACTGATGGACACCGATGCTCAACACCGCCAGCAGCATCACGCCGATCCCGGCGCCGAAGAACCCGCCGTACACCGCGACCACGCCAACAGCGAACGAGAGCCATCGGGCGTCGGTCGGAGCCGAGCCGTCGTCGCTACCGGTGTTTCCGAACGCGACCTTCAGCCGCGGCGCGACAGCCAGCAGCACCGTGGCAGTCGCCAGTAGCACCGGCACCATCAGCCGCAGCGCGGCATCGCTCGTGACCAGCAGCAGCCCGCCACCGGCGATGCCGCCGGTGGCGGCGAACAGCACGAGCCGGCGCGAACGGGCGCCTTGACCGACGAGCGCGGCGCGTTGTGCGTGGGCGCCACTGACGTAGCCGGGGCACAGCGCCACGGTGTTGGTGACGTTCGCGGCAACGGCAGGCACGCCGAGGGCCAACAGCGTGG
>VFMC01000388.1:0-4987 GCA_006515795.1 Acidimicrobiaceae bacterium
GTGGCCGGGCGATGCGTACCTGTTCGCCAAGCGGTTCATCGCCAAGCTCGACCGCTGAGCGGATCGAACCACTCGAGTCCCGGGAACCGGGCGAAGCCGCGATCGCAGGTGGCCAGGCGGGCACCTTGTGAGATCGTGACGGCGGCGAGGAACGCGTCGGGGATGAGGTTGCCGCGCAGACCACGATCGCTGCTCACCAACTCGCGCATCTTGCGCCACGCGCTTGGTGATGCAGCGACCCATCGCGAGCGGGTGGCCGAGACGATGGTCTCGACGAAGTCGAGGGCGTGGGATGCCGGCGCCGGATCGGCGAAGATCTTCGCGTTGGTGACGATGCGCAAGAACCCCGACAGCACCACGTCGATGAGCGCTACGTCGTCGCCACCCGACAACGTTTCGGCGAGCCACGCCGCGGCCCGGTCGTGGCGATCGCTCTCCAGTCGATAGGCGTAAACCAACAGGTTCACGTCGGCAACGATCATTGGTCGTCAGCGGCATCGAGAGCAGCCCACAGCGCGTCGCGATCATCCAAGTCGATCAGCATCGGCGCGTCTCGCTGCCCGTAGGCGGGAAGCACGGGCACCGAGGAAGCGGCGTCGGCGCGGGCGAGCACGGCGCGCAGCCCCTCCTCGATGAGGCTGGTGAGCGAGCGCCCTTCTGCACCTGCCTGGCGCTTTGCCGCGTCGATCAATCCATCGGGGAGGTTGAGGGTTGTTCGCACACAGATGAGCATATCTGATGAGGCAGACATCTGCAATACGGTTGAAGCGGCCACTGGTGGGCGATGTTTCCCAGCTCAGGACCTTCGTCCCTGGTAGCGGAGCCCGAGAGTCGATGAACTACTCGGAATGCGATGCGTCGTTTCCCGCCGCCCGAGCGCGCTCCGAACGTGATCGCCCTCCTCCTCGCCAGCGGCGTGGCACCAGCACAAGGCCGGCACGCCGACGATGGGCGGCATCGCCATCGTCGGTGCGGCCGCCGCCGGCTACCTGGTGAGCCACATCCGTCGCGGCGTCGTGTTCTCCGACCAGACCCTGATCGTGTTCGCCGGCGTGCTCACGATGGCCGGCCTCGGCTTCGTCGACGACTACATCAAGGTGCGGGTGCGGCAGAACCGGGGCGTGTACTGGAAGCACAAGGGCTACGTCACGCTCGTCCTGTCGTTCGCCATCGCTGCGGTCCTGGTGGCGGCGACCGACATCGACACCCGCCTGTCGCTCACCCGCGGCGACCTCCCCGGTTGGCAGCTGGGCACGGTCGGCTGGGTCATCTGGGCCGGGCTGATCATCTTCGCCACCACCAACGCCGTCAACGTCACCGATGGCCTCGACGGTCTGGCCGCCGGCTCGGCGCTGTTCGGCTTCTTCGCCTTCGCGGCCATCGCCTTCTGGGGGTTCCGCAACCCCGAGATCTACGGCTCGCTCGTCAACCCCTACGACCTGGCTGTCTTCGCCGCCGCCTTCGCCGGAGCATGTGCCGGCTTCCTCTGGTGGAACGCGGCGCCCGCCCGGATCTTCATGGGCGACGTCGGGGCCTTGGGCCTCGGCGCGGCGCTGGCCCTGCTCGCACTCACGACCAACACCCAGCTCCTACTGCCGCTGATCTGCGGACTGAACGTGATCGAGATCGGCTCGGTTGCGATCCAGATGGGTGTGTTCCGGGCATCGGGACGCAAGCGCCGCCTGTTCCGCCTCTCCCCCATCCATCACCACTTCGAGGTCGCCGGTTGGCCCGAGACCACCGTGATCATCAGGTTCTGGATCATGGCCGGGCTCTCGGTGGCCGCGGCGCTCGCCGTCTACGTCGCCGACTTCACCGATCAGGCGGCCCTGTAGGCGCACGGCAATCGAATGCGAAGTCCTACAGCGCCGAGCGCGGTACCGCGAGCAGTTGGCGGACACCGCCCCGCGGCGTGAGGTCGACGATCCGATCGCCTTCGTAGATCACGATGCCTCGCACACAAGCGTCCCCAGCCTCGGCCATGAAGGCCTGGAGGCCGGACGTGTCGCCGGGGCCGACCGACGTCGAGGACTTCACCTCTATCCCCACAAGCCTGCCATCGGGATGTACCGCCAGTAGGTCGACCTCTTGCCGATTTCGCCGATCTCGCCAGTGGCGAACGACGATCCGGTCGCGGTGGGCATCGGCGACAGCGACGAGATCGTGGGCGACGACCGACTCGGTGAGCGAGCCGAGCAACGCGGCCGAAGGCGACGATGCCCACGCCCGCGAGGCCCAAGCGGCGAGACCCGGATCGGACGCGAAGATACGCGGATGGGCGGTCAGCACCCTGTGCTCAGCGGGGCGATGCGCCTCGACGCGAATCAGCAAGAACGATGCTTCCAGGAGCTCGACATGGCTCCTCACGGTCGCCGCCTGCATGCCGAGCTCGCTGGCAGCCCTGGCCGTGTTCAGCAGCTGCCCGCTGTTTGCCGCTAGGTAACGGAACGTACGCAACAGCCGACCCAGATCTGCCCGAGTGTCCGCAGCACCGAGCGGTATGACCGACTCGACATACGTGGCGATCTCCCGCTCCCACTGAGCCGACTGCTCACCAGCGCGAACGCCCGAGATGCCGGGCAGGCCTCCCAGCCACGGGTTCCGGGTCGGGCCGGCTGCCGATCCATCCCCGGCTCCCTCTCCCCATCCCTCTCCGAATGCTCGCTCGACGAAGTCGCTGCCATTCCCGTCGAGCTCGCGCTGGGTCATCGACGAAAGGCGGAGCCGCACTACTCGGCCAGCCAACGGATCGCTGCCACCAAGCGCCTGGCGCGCCAGCCGCCGAGCCAGTGAGGAGAAACTGGCCAGGCTGCCGGCGTTGGTCGACGACCGACTTCACCCACACGGTCAGCTCAGGCTCGAGTTGCGCCTCATCGATCACACACGGGTTCGGTTGCGCCAGGAGAAACCGCGCCGGATCGAGTCGCAACGTCTCGAGCGTGGCTCGATTTGATAGATCGAGGCGAGGGCTCCAGCCACGGCGCCGGATCAGACGATCGCACACCGTTGACTTCCCGGTTGCTCTCCCTCCTTCCAACACCACGACCGGGGTCGATTCCAGGAGTGATTCGAGCAACGGCTCGATGAGCCTCGGTAGGACCAACATCTGTCGAAGTCTAGCAGAATCGATCGGTGATCGACTGAAAAAACCACCGTCCACTGATCGTTTTTGCCATCACCGGGAGAGATCGTCAGCCCGGCCACCGACCGATGATCACGGTGCGCGACGCGTCGATGAACACGTCGTCGCGGCGATCGACTCCGAGGTCGTGGTCGGTGGCGAGAAGCACGTCGAGCGTGGCCAGGTCGACCGCATCCAGCTTGTCGGCCGACAGGCGAAGCGTCCGTTCGAGCTGGTTGCGCACGAACTGGCGGTGCCCCGCCGACAGCGGCGCACCATGGCGCACCTCGAGGAGGCGCTCCTCGACGTCGACGAAACCGGCCCGGTCGAGCTTGCTCACCCAAGTGTCCTCGTCGTGCACCGAGTCCGGAACCGCCGCCCGCATCGCGTCGAACCACCCGGCCTGAGCGATGCGGCAGCGCGCCTCGAGGCCCGGCGGCCCGATACCGACGTCGTCGGGCAGCATCGCGGTGGGCAGCCCGAACTCGGTCATCACGATCAACCCACCCGGACGGAGAACGTCGCCGAGGCGCGCCAGCGTCGCCACCTCGTCGCCGAGGTGATGGACCACCATCGACGCCCACAGCACGTCGACGCGCTCACCGACGTCGAACGGCGATGCCAGGTCGGAGTGCACGGTGCGCACTCGATCCCCCACGCCGCGAAGATCTGCCCGACGGATCGCTGCCGCGAGCAGCTCGGTCGAAGCGTCGAGCGCAATCACCTCGGCATGATCGAAGGCGGCGGCGAGCATGCACGATGCCACGCCTGGGCCACACCCGACATCGACGATCCGCTCGACCTGGCCCGGTCGATCGATCCGTGACCGAGCCCATTGGATCGTCGCGATCGTGATCGGGGCGATGGTCTCGCCTTCGAGCTCGAGCTGGTCGCCACGGACCGACCAGTCGACGTTGAAATCGTGGTGGTGATGCTGATGCTGATGCTGATGCTGGTGTGTTTGCTTGTGGGAATGACCGCTGTCGGGGCTCACGGGAATGACCATATGCCGGTCCGCCGCGTCACCCCGCCTCCTGAGGGCGTGTGGGCCCTTCGCCTCTACCGGCAGCGCGGCGGGCAGGCCTACGTTCACCGTGGGTCGCACAAGACCGCGCGCCCGCAGGAGGTTACCGAGATGGAGATGGCCGAGATCCAAGCTCGGGCAACCGCGCTGGTTCGCGACAGCGCGCTCGGCTACGACCAGACGCTTCGTCGGCTTGCGACGCTGGCCACCGAAGCGATCCCCTACCCGGCGATCTCGCCGGCGTGCCGGGAGGCGCTCGACAAGCGGGTGATCTGCGACATGTACGAAGGCAACGCGCCCTACACGCCGCGCTACGTGCTGCCCGACTACGAGCGGGCAGTCGCCCAGGGCTCGGCACACCTCGAGCTCGAACCCCCACGCGATCTCGACGACGCCCTTTCGTTCCTGCAGATCATGTTTGCGCATGTCCCGTCGGTGACCACCTACCCGGTCTACCTGGGCGATCTCGACAAGGTGCTGGCCCCGTTCGTCGCCGATGTGGGCGACGAGCAGCTCGACCGGTCGTTGCGCCGGTTCTGGATCGCGCTCGACCGGATGCTGCCCGACGCGTTCGTGCACACCGACCTCGGTCCTGCCGACAGCCGGGTCGCTCGGTCGATCCTGCGCGTCGAACGCTCACTGCGCCAGGTGGTGCCGAACATCACCCTCAAGGTCGACCCCGCGATCACCCCCGACGACCTCGTGCTCGATGCCGTGAACACAGTGTTCGAGACGGCCAAGCCGCACTTCGTGAACCATCCGATGATGATCGCCGACCATGGCGAGCGGTACGCCGCGGTGAGCTGCTACAACTCGCTCAAGATCGGCGGCGGTGCACACAC
>VFMC01000388.1:5043-7316 GCA_006515795.1 Acidimicrobiaceae bacterium
CCGTCACACCGGCGACGTCGACAGTTTCATGGCCGACACGCTGCCTCTCTACGTGGAGCTCACCGCCGAGCTCGGCGAGGCGCGCATCCGCTCGCTCGTCGAACACCAGCGGTTCTTTGAAACCAACTGGCTGGTCCACGAAGGCCTGGTGTCGATCGATCGGTTCTCGGCGATGTTCGGCGTGTACGGGTTGGCAGAAGCGGTCAACCTGCTGGTCGCCTACCAGGGAGGCATCGGGCGCTACGGCCACGACGCCACCGCCGATGCGCTCTCCTACCGCATCACCGAACGAGTAGCCGAGCTCGTGGCAGCCCGCCCGATGCCGTACTGCGAGGGTGGCAACGGTCGCTGCTACCTGCACTCGCAGAGCGGCATCGACCTCGACACCGACGTCACCGCCGGCACCCGCATCCCCGTTGGCGAGGAACCTCCGATGTTCGAGCACATCACCACCTGTGCACCGCACCATCGTCTGTTCCCTGCGGGCATCAGCGACATCGTCCACGTCGACGAGACCGCGGTACGCAACCCGCAAGCTGTCGTCGACATCATCCGCGGCGCGTTTTCCTCGGGCATGAGGGACTTCACGTTCAACCTCGACTCCAACGAGTTCATCCGGATCACCGGCTACCTCGTACGCAAGAGCGACCTCGTCGACATCGACACCCGAGGTGCCCGCCACGGTAGCGACTACCTGGCCGCCGGGTCGGAAGCCTCGTACCACCTCACCCAACGCGCCGTGAAGCGCATCGGATGCCATGAGCGCGACCCTCGGCCTGATAGCTGACACCATCACCTTCTCCAACGTCGATGGTCCCGGAAACCGGTTCGTGGTCTTCCTGCAGGGCTGCAACTTCGACTGCATCGCGTGTCACAACCCGTACACGATCAACGTGTGCAACAACTGTGGCGATTGCGTGTCGTCGTGCCCGTCGGAGGCGCTCGGCTTCTCGCTCGGAGGCGCCGTCGAGTGGCGTGCCGAAGCGTGCCGCGGCACCGACGTGTGCATCACGACCTGTCCATGGGACTCGACTCCGAAGGCCCGCCGCGGCGATGTCGACGACCTGCTCGCCGAGATCCGGCGCGCCGCCCCGTTCCTATCAGGAGTGACCGTCTCCGGCGGTGAAGCCACGCAGCAGGCCGAGTTCGTGTTGGCGCTGTTCGCGGCGATCAAGGCCGACCCCGACCTGGCGCGGCTGACCTGCTTCGTCGACTCCAACGGCGCGACCGAGCGGTGCACGTGGACGTCGCTGCTGCCCGTGATGGACGGGGCGATGATCGACCTGAAGTGCCTCGACGCCGAGATCCACCGCTCGATGACCGGGCAGCCGAACGACCAGGTGCTCGAGTCGATCCGCTACCTCGGCGCCGTCGACCGCCTGTACGAGGTTCGGCTCCTGCTGATACCTGGGATGAACGACGACCCCCGACTGCTCGACACGACCGCCCGCTGGCTGGCCGACGTGGATCCGGCGATGCGGTTGAAGCTGATCGGCTTCCGGCAACACGGGGTGCGGACCGGCGCTCGTCGACTCGAGGAGCCGACGCCCGAACAGATGCAGGCGTACGAAGCCATCTTCGAAGAGCGCGGGCTGTTCCGCCTCTGCGTGATCTGAGAACACGCTCGATTCGGCACGTTGCCATACCCCCTCGGGTATGTGTATGGTGTGGTCCATGGAGCTCCCAGAGGACACCGTCAGCGATGTCATCCGCCGCCTCCGCCGGGTCGAAGGCCAGGTGCGCGGCATCCAGCAGATGCTCGCCGACAACCGCGACTGCCGCGACGTGGTGACCCAGCTGTCGGCGGCCAACAAGGCGCTCGAGCAGGCCGGGTTCGTGTTGGTGGCCGCAGGCCTCACGTGGTGCCTCGAAGACCCCGAGCGCTCTGCCGCCGAGGGCTACGACATCGCCGACGTCAAGAAGATGTTCACCAAGCTGGCCTGACCAGACACCCCGCAGATCCACCGCCGCCCGCGCTACCAGGCGCGACCGAGGCCCGCTTCGTCGCGCCCGAACTCCGAACCCTGAACCCCGAACTCCGAACCCCGAAAGAGCCAACCGCGATGACCCTCCTCGAAGACCGCCCCGACCAGTCAGAGCCGCTGCACCACGACCGAGATGGCCTGCTCGCCCGCATCGGTCGCGCCTCTGCACGTCGACCGCGCCGCGTGCTCACCATCTGGGCGCTCGTGGTGCTGATCGCAGGACCACTGGCGGCCACGCTCACGTCGGCACTCTCTGGCGCCGGATGGGAGGCGCAGGGGTCTACCGCG
>VFMC01000734.1 GCA_006515795.1 Acidimicrobiaceae bacterium
CCGGCAGACGTGCAGCTACATTCGCGAGGGCGGCGGAGGACGGGTGCGCCGATGTGATCGGGATGTCGGCGACGAAGTCCTCGATCGCGCGCCTGTCCTGCGAAGACGCGTAGGGAGCGAGATACCCGCGCCTGATGTCCTTGCCGATGGGCCGGCCCGGCGCGGTGAGCGTGACCCGCACGAAGAGCGATGTCCGGCGACAGGCGAGGCTCCGGAGGGCCCGTGATCCTGCCAGGCGAATCGGTAGTGGCACTCCGGTTGGCGGCATCGCGACACCGGTGTTGCCGAGCAGGACCCCCTGCACGCGCTCGCGGTGCTCGAGTGCCCAGCCGAGGGCGATCGGGCCGCCCCAGTCATGTGCCGCGAGGACGACCGGGCCGTCGACGCCGAACGCCTCGAGCATGCGGCCAAGATCGTCGACTCGCTGGGCGAACGTTCTCGAGCCGGTGCGCTCCGAGAGCCCCATCGAGAGCTGGTCGACCGCAAGGATGCGGTAGCGGTCGCCGAGGCGGCGGTGGAACGAGCGCCACAGCAACGACCAGGTCGGGTTGCCGTGCACGCAGACCACCGTCAGTGGCGGCCGGTTCGATCCCCAGGCGCTCGAGACGGCCCGCATCGAACACGGCCCGCGCAGATCTCACCAGATGATCTCGGCGACGCTTGCATTCAGGCCGGATCCCATGCCCATGCAGAGGACTCGTTCGCCTGCTTCGATCTGTCCCTGGATACCGGCCAGTGTGAACGGGATCGACGCCGGCCCGATGTTGCCCTGTGTCGGAAAGGTCAGGGGTGCCCGGGACTCGTCGAGGCCGAGCGTCGCACAGAGAAGGCTCGTATGCACAGAGCTGATCTGGTGCAGGACGTACCAGGAGATGCCCTCCTGCCAGCCGAACTCGGGCGCCGATTCGGCCCAGGCCTCGTCGGCCAACGCGAGCCCCGCCTCGAGCAGAGCCTTCGTGTCAGTCCTCATCCGCTCCAGGTCGCCAACGCAGATCTGGTGATACGTCGTCGCCGCACGGGAGATACCGCCGACGAGACG
>VFMC01000389.1 GCA_006515795.1 Acidimicrobiaceae bacterium
CTCGTTGATGAGCGCGACGGCCTTCGGGTATGGACCGAGGATCAGGTTCTCGGGCCGCCGGTTCAGCGGTGTGCCGATGAAGTCGCGGAAGAAGCCTCCCGGTGCGGCGACGTCGTTCTGCTCGAGCCCGTGGTTCGAGAAGTCCGACTTCTTGCCACTCGGCCCGACTGCCGAGACGGAGATGACACCGTTGCCCTCGGTGGGCATGTCGAGGCAGTCGTTGGTGACGGTACGAACCCTTTCGGTACCGGGCGGGAAGTCGGGGCTGATGTCATCGGTCTTCGATGCGGCGCCGAGATCCTGGTGCTCGTTTCCGAGTGCGGCGATGAGCGTCACGCCATGAGCCCGTGCGTAGTCGAGGGCGCGTTGTGTCGCGTCGATGATCGTGGCTTGCTCGGCTTGCTCGGCTGCGCTGTCGGCGGAGTTGTTGCGGCAGTTGTAGAGCCACGGGTCGATGAAGAAGCTCATGTTGACGACGTCGATGCCGTTGTCACCCGCGTATGTGAGCGCGTCGACGGTAGGGCCGAGGAAGAAGAAGCCGCTGTCCTGGCCGGCGCGGAGGTTGACGAGGGTGACGTTCGGCGCCACACCCGCCATGCCGATGCCGTTGATCGGCGAGGCGACGGTGCCGGCGACGTGGGTGCCGTGTCCGTCCTCGTCGACATCCGCGGCGTCGTCGCACGACTGATCGGGCTCGTCGGCGCAGTCGCCGTCGATCAGCTCGATGTCACGCGTGAAGTTCCTGCTCAGATCGCGGTTGAAGTTCGGCGCGATGTCGGGGTGGTTGCCGTCGATCCCGGTGTCGATGATGCCGACGAGAACGTCGCGGCGGCCGGGCTGCTCGTCGTAGGAGCCCTCCGGGGTCGCTCCGATCATCTGCATGTCCCATTGGAACGCCGCGAGCGGCTCGGCGGCTTCGTCGCCGTCGCCATCGTCGCCGCTGCCGTTGCCGCCGTTGCCGCCAGCGGCGTCGAGGCGACCTTCGTTTTCGACGGTGTCGCGACGTTGCGCGGCGTCGGCCGGCGTCGACCCGATGGGTGTGTCGCGGGCCACGCCGGCGACATCGGTGTTGGCCGACACTGCGGCTACGAACGACGTGTCCGACGACGAGGCCGTGACCAGGCCGATCGCCCGGTTGACCCTGTCGACGCGGCCACCGGCCTCTTCGACCGCAGCGATGGCGCCGTCGACCGTTGCCGCGCTGTCGGCGAGCACGACGTACGTCGTCGCTTCGGCCGCTCCAGACACTGGCGAGTGGGTGCTGACGAGCGTCCCCACCAGCGTGGCGGCGCTCAACAGCGCTGCCGTTTTCCGTGATCTGCGCATGTCCTGTCCTCGTTTCTGTGGTGCCCGCAGCTCGAGTTCGAGCACTCGAACGACCATAGTGCGGCTGGCGAATGGTGTGTGCCGCAACTTCGAGGCCGTTGTGTCTGTAGGGTTTGCGGTCGGCGTCTCGACGTGGCTCGTCCGAACGCCCAGGTGATGTCCGGCGACGCTCGGGTGGTGCCCGAGGTCGCGCGACGTGATGCGACGACCCATACGGAGCTCAATGGTTGACGTACGACAACTCGAAGCGGCCATCTGGTCGATCGCCGATGGCCGGGCTCGGGCCGATGACCTGGCCTTGTTCGAATCCGACGAGCAGGCGTCGGTGTCGATGCTCGACCGCTTGATCATCGGCGCCGAGGACGACCTCGATTCCGTCAGCGGCCTGCACGGCGACGAGCGCGACCAGGTGGTTGCCGACTTCGCCGACACGCTCGACAGCTTGCGCGCCGCTAGGGCCCGGCTTCGTCCGCCGCCGGTCGTGGCCCCGCGCGACGATGCGCGTGACGAGGCCCACGCCGAGGCCCACGCCGAGGCCCACGACTTCGGCGAGGCCTCCGACTATCACCAGGAGCCTGCCGAGGTGCAGCTCCAGGCGTCGTGGTCTTCCGGTCAGGTCGTGGTGTGGGCGGCAGGCCGTGGTACGCCACCCGAGACCAACGATGCGCTGGCCACCCGGTTGGAGTCGATCGGTGGTCCGCCGTTGGGCTGGCAGCTCCACCCGGGCATCGACCTACCGGGCGGAGCTCGCGCCGAGGCGCTGGCGATCCCGGTGAAGGACGCCCTCGGATGGCTGGTCGCGGTCGGCGGCGGGCACGTCCCCGCAGGCGCCGGCGCCAGCGTGCTGTGGCTCGGCCGGGCAGCGGTGGAAGGCGTGCGCTTGGCGGCGCGGGGGTCGATCGTGCCGAGCATGCGCTATGCATCGCGTCGCGACGGGCGCTT
>VFMC01000011.1:0-3454 GCA_006515795.1 Acidimicrobiaceae bacterium
CGGTCGAGGGTCTGCTTCGACAGGGTGCCGTCCTGTGCCGCATACACGTACAGGCCGGCCTTCGCCATCAGATCGACGCCCTCGTGCAGGCGACCTGCGCCGCGGGGAGCGAGCCACGTGTCGGTGAACCAGCACGGCCCTTGCACCGGGAACGCGGCGAGTTGCACCACCGGCGGCACCGTCGAGGTGGTGGGAACCAGGGTGGTCGTGGGTGTGGCCGCCTCGGGCAGGCACAACCGGTTGCCCGGAAACAGCGGCGTCGTCGCACTCGCCCCGTTGGCCGCGTACAGAGCAGCGGTGCTCACACCGGTCTTCTGGGCGATCTTCACCCAGAAGTCGCCGGCGACGACGTCGTAGGTCTTGGCGCACGGCGGGATCCGCTCCGGCGAGCGAGCGGCCGCCGTGACCGACCCGTCGAAGGCGATGACACCCACCACGACCAGCACCGACGCGACGATCGCCACGCCTTGGCGCACCCAGTGCGACAGCCGTGTGGTGTCTGCCGTGTGCCGCCGCGTGCCCATGTACACAGGTATCGGCATTGGCCGGCGCCGTCTTGAGAACCGCCTGGCGTTCGCTGCTCCGGCTTCTCACCGGGTAGCGTCGTGTCATGCGCGGGCAACGACTGCTCGTGAGCGGGATGGGCGGGGAACTGGGATCACTCGTCGCGTCACTGCTCGAGGCCGAACCCTGGGTGGGTTCGCTGATTGGCATCGATGTCGATCCACCACGCCGGCGGCTGCGCCGAGCCGAGTTTCACCGGATCGAGCCGTCGAACCGTGAACGCATCGTCGACGTCGTCTCGGCGTTCGACCCCCATGTGCTGATCCACCTCGCCGTGTGGGAGCCCGATGCCCGGGCCGGCACCGCGCTCGCCCGACGTTTCACCGGCGAGGCCACCAACGAGAGCGCACCCGCCGACCCCACCTCCGAGTACGGCCGGATGCTGGCCGACGTCGAACGCGCCGCCAATGCCGTGGCCGCGCGGATCGGCGTGCCCGCCGGCGCCATCCGCCTGGCCCCCGTGCTCGGCCCCCACGTGCCCAGTCCGCTCGGTCGGCTCCTGCGGCAACCCGTCGTGCCGTTCAGCGCGCTCGCCGATCCCCCGTTCGCAGTCATCCGCGAGACCGACGCCGCGCACGCCTTCGTTGCCGCCGCCCAGCGACGGCTCGCCGAACCGGTGAACGTCGTGGCGCCTGGTGCGGTCACCGGCCTGCAGGCGATCCTGCGCGGCAAGCGGATCCCGCTGCCACTCGTCGGTCCGGAATGGGCCATCGCCCGGCGCATCTCGCACATCATCGGCGCTCCCGTGCCAGACCACGTGATGGAGGTGATCCATCGTGGCCGGTTGGCCGATGGTTCGCGGGTGAAGGAGCTGCTCGGCATCACCCCCACCACTTCCACCCCGGAGGTCATCGATCGGCTGTTCGCGTGGGAGAGCGTCGTGCGCATCACCAAAACGACACAGGCGGTGGCCTGACCATGGCGCAGCTCATCCAGCTCCCGCACCGTGCGGTCGTGGCCACCGCCAACGTCCTCGGTGCCCCTTTGCGGCCACTGGTGCCACCGAACTCGGTCGACGACTGGGGCCGCGATCAGCACCTCATCGATCTGCTTTCGCCGCTGCTGGGTGCCCGCTGGTCGGTATCGGTCGGGGGGATCCACCACCTTCCAGCCAGGGTCGGCGCGCTGCTCGTCACGAACCAGCGCAGGCTGTCGTACAGCCCGCTGTACGTGGCCTGGGCGCTGTCGCGCGCCACCGGCCGACCGGTTCGATTCGTCGGGCGTCCCGACCACGCCCCACTCGGCGCCGCGCTCCGACGCGTCGGCGCGTTGCTCGACGATCCCACCGAGGTCCGCGGGGCTCTCCACCATGGCGAGCTCGTGGTGCTGGCCACTGCGTCGGCAGCCCACCCTCGCCACGCCGGCGCGGTCGACCCTACCCTCGTCGGTGCCGCGGTGGCTGAGGGCGTCGGCGTGTATCCCGTGGCGTCGATGAGCACGCCGTTCGGCCGAGCGGCACGAGCCGAGGTCGGTGCGCCGGTGCGGCTCAGGAAGAAGCGCCGCGGGCCTTTGGCCGAGATCGAGCTCGCCGAGGCCACGCAACGGCACCTGCAAAAGATGCTCGACGAGCTCGGCGGGCTCCAGACCGGGATGGCCCCCCTCGATTGGCTGGGGGAAGGCTGATGCCGTACGCCCGCACGTCCGACGGCATCCGCGTGCACTACGAGGTGCTCGGCCGAGCCGGCTCCCCGGCGGTGCTGATGATCCAGGGCCTCGGCGCCGACAAGCACGGGTGGGACATGCAGCGCTTCCTGCTGGCCGCGTTCTACCGCGTGATCGCCATCGACAACCGGGGCGCGGGTCGCAGCGACAAGCCGTTCGGGCACTACAGCCTCGAGCAGATGGCCGACGACGCCGTCGCCGTGCTCGACGACATCGGCGTCGACGCGGCGCACGTGGTCGGCGCATCGATGGGTGGGGCGATCGCCCAGATCGTGGCGCTGAAGCACCCCGACCGGGTGCGCTCGCTCACCCTGGTGTGCACGGCCTGCCGCAACCACCCGTGGCGGCGCGAGCTGCTCGCCGCCTGGGCCACCAAGGCAACCGAGCAGGGAATGGCCACCATGACCCGTGATGCTGCCAGGTGGGTGATCGGCCCACGATCGTTCCGGCGGCTGCTACCCGCGTTCGGATGGCTCGGGCCGCTCGCCCTCGGCCGCCCGTCGCACGCCTTCGTCGCCCAGGTTCGCGCCATCCTCGCCACCGACGAATCGCTGGCCGATCGGCTCGGCGACATCGCCGTTCCGGCGCTCGTGGTGGTCGGCAACCAAGACATCCTCACGCCACGAGGCGACAGCGAGGAGCTCGCCGATCGACTTCCCAACGCGGAGCTGGTGGTCATCTCCGGCGCCGCCCACGGGCTGATGGTCGAGCACGCCACCACGTTCAACCGCGTGCTGCTCGACTTCCTCGGTCGGGTGTCGAAGGAACAGGCGCTCGCCGAGACGACCAGGATGGCCCGGTCGGCGTGACGGCCGGCAAGCGGATCGGCATCATCGGCGCCGGTCTCGCCGGACTCATGGCCGCACGCGAACTGCTGTCAGCCGGCCACGAGGTGGTGCTGTTCGACAAGGGTCGCTCGCCGGGAGGCAGGCTGGCCACCCGGCGAATCGGCGACGCCACGGTCGATCATGGTGCACAGTTCTTCACCGTTCGGTCGGAACGCTTCCGACAGGAGGTCGACGGTTGGCTCGACGCCGGAGTGGTAGCCGAATGGTGCCGCGGGTTCGGCGTGGCAGGCGACGGTCATCCCAGGTACGTCGGGCGTCGCGGGATGAACTCGATCGCCAAGCACCTTGCCGTTGGTCTCGACGTGCGCTGCGGCGCACTCGCGTTCTCGCTTCACGTCGGCACCGGCCCCCACTGCTGGGAGCTGAAGCTCGACGACGGC
>VFMC01000011.1:3521-20045 GCA_006515795.1 Acidimicrobiaceae bacterium
GAAGCGCTGTGGCGCACCTCCTATGAAGCCATGTTCGCATTGCTGACGGTGCTCGACCGCCCCGGTGCGGTGCCGGCACCCGGAGGCGTGCAGACCGACCCCGGGTTCACCTTCATCGGCGACAATGCGGCCAAGGGGATCTCGGCGATCCCTTCGGTCACGTTCCACGCGAATCCAACGTGGAGCGAAGCGCATTGGGACGACGCTCCGCACGCTGCGGTGCAGGCATTGCTGCTCGAGCTCGCCCGGCCATGGCTCGGCGAGGCGCAGGTGGTGGCGAGCCAGCTCAAGCGGTGGCGGTTTGCGAGACCACGGTCGCTGTGGCCGGAGTCGCACTGGAGTCCGCACGACCGTAGCGATCTGGCCGTCGCCGGCGACGCCTTCGCCGGCCTCAACTGGGCCGGACCGAACATGGCCGGACCGAACATGGCCGGACCGAACATGGAGGGTGCGAACATGGCCGGACCGAACATGGAGGGTGCGGCGCTGAGTGGGTTGTCGGCGGCCGCAGCGCTGCTGAGCTGATCAGGGCGTTGTGTAGCCGCTCAGGTTGGGAGCGTCGGCGAGATCGGCGACGCTGGTTCCGATCGCGCGTGCGGCCTGCGCTTCGCCGAGCACTGCGAACACGGCGTTGGCCTCGGCCCGCACGCGGCCCTTCGCGTCGAGCACCACCGCCTCGGCGCGCATCTGCTCCGGTGTCGTCTCGCCGACGCGGGCCTCCACCCGGTACCGCTTGTCGACGTACACGGCTCCCAGGAAACGGGTGGTGGTCTCCACGGTGACCGCCCAGCGATGCCCGACGGCGATGCACGCCCAGGCCATCGCCTCGTCGATGATCGCCAGGGTCACGCCTCCGTGCACGAACTTCGGAGCGCCACTGAACGAGTTCGGCAGGTCGAACTCGGCGAACACGCATCCGGCGTCGATGTCGTGGAAGAACGGGATCCGCAGACCGTGATCGTTCTTCGGCTCGCACACGAAGCAGTTCGTCTCGAAGCCCCAATCCTCGTTGTGGATCGCGATGACGGTCACGGCCGGGAACCGTAGGCCACACTGGGCCGACATGGCACATGCACACCACAACCACCAGGCGCGCGGGCCTCTCGAGCCAGGCGCCGCGACGGCACCGGCCATCGAACGCACGTTGAAGATCGCCGTGCTCGTATGCGCTGCAATCACGATCGTCGGGCTGGTGCTGCTCTGGCCCAGTGGCAGCTCGGGCTCATCGGCAGATCCAGCCCTGCTCGCCGCCGATCCCGTCGGTGCCCGGGTGCAGTCGGCGGCCGTCGGTCCGTGCTCGTACGACGACACATCCGAGTGCCGCACCGCCACGATCAGCGTGACCGAAGGGGAGACGGCCGGCGAGGTGTTCACGCTCGAACAGGCGACCGGCGCCGCAGGGCGGCAGATGACCGCCGGCGACGACATCCTCGTGCTCATCGGTGAGACCGTCGACGGCACGATCACGTACTCCTTCTACGAGTACGAACGCTCCACGTCGATGTTGATGTTGGTGATGGTGTTCGCTGCGGTGATCGTGCTGCTCGGACGATGGCGCGGAGTGGGCGCTCTCGCAGGGCTCGCCGCCAGCCTGGCCGTGCTGGTGGTGTTCCTGTTGCCGTCGCTGCTCGACGGAAACAGTGCCGTTCTGGTTGCGCTCGTCGGCTCATCGGTCATCGCCTTCATCGCCCTCTACCTCGCCCACGGCTTCACCACCACCACCACGGTGGCGCTGCTCTCCACGTTTGCCGCGCTGGTCGTGACGGGCATCTTGAGTTGGCTGTTCATCCACGCCGCGCACTTCACCGGCTACGCCGACGACAGCACGCAGTTCCTCGACGCACTCGGGGTGCCGATCGATCCACGCGGTCTGCTGCTCGCCGGCGTGGTGATCGGATCTCTTGGCGTGCTCGACGACGTGACGGTCACCCAGGTGTCGGCCGTCTGGGAACTTCGCGCCGCGCAACCCGAGCTGACGACCGCCGAGCTGTACTCGAGCGCGCTGCGGATCGGCCGCGACCACATCTCCTCCACCGTCAACACGTTGTTCCTCGCCTATGCAGGCGCATCGCTGCCGCTGCTGCTGCTGTTCAGCGAGGCGGGCCAGAGCATCGGCGGTGTCGCGACGCGCGAGATCGTCGCGGTCGAGATCGTTCGCTCGCTGGTTGGCTCGATCGGGCTCGTCGCGGCAGTGCCGATCTCCACGTGGTTGGCGGCACAGGTGCTCCGACCGGCGAGACCCCGATCTCCGTCGGTCTCGACCGGCTGAACGTGTCGAGACCGACAAAGTTGGGGAGTTGGGAGGGGACGGGGGTCAGGTGCGGCCGGTGTGGCCGAAGCCGCCGCCGCGGTCGTGCCCGTCGAGCGATCTCGTCACCTGCCACGCCACCTCTTCGACACGCTGCACGACAAGTTGGGCGATGCGGTCGCCGCGATGCACTTCGAACGGCTCGACGGGATCGGTGTTGAGCAGCACCACCTTCAGCTCGCCCCGATACGCCGAGTCGATCAGTCCCGGCGTGTTGGCCAGGCCGACGCCGTGCTTCAGCGCCAGCCCGCTGCGCGGCAGGACGAACGCCGCGTAGCCCGGAGGGATCGCGACGGAAATACCGGTTGGCACCAGCGTGCGCCCGCCGGCTGGAGCAACGGTGACGTCGATCCGGGCCCGCAGGTCGAGGCCGGCATCGCCGGGATGAGCGTACGCCGGAAGGGGGAGCTCGGGATCGAGCTGGACGATCGGAACGGACAACATCGCCGGGGCAGCCTACGCTCGGACACCGATGAGCACAGCAGCGCCGACCGACCGACCGCCAAGCGTCGACACGCTGGCCAGGTCGCTCGCCCCGTCAGGGCTCCCTCATGCGATCTGCGTCGATCTCGCCCGCGAAGCCATCGCCGCCGGTGATGCCCGGTCGGCCCCGGCAAGAGCCGAAGCCTTCACGCGCACGCTGCTCACACCCGTCGTCAATGCGACCGGCGTGCTGCTGCACACCAACCTCGGGCGGGCGCCGGTGGAGATCGCCCGATCAGCCCATCCGGTGAACGTCGAGCTCGATCTGGGCACGGGCGAGCGTGGTTCACGCCAACACGCCGTCGGCCAGCTTTTCGCCAGGCTGTGCGGGGCCGAGGCGGCGATGATCGTCAACAACAACGCGGCCGCGGTGCTGCTCGTCGCCGCGGCACTGGCGAGCGGCCGGCAGGTGCTCGTCAGCCGCGGCGAGAGCGTGGAGATCGGGGGCAGTTTCCGCATCCCCGAGGTGCTCGAGCAGTCGGGGGCCACGCTCGTCGACGTCGGCACCACGAACCGCACTCGGGTGGGCGACTACCGCCGCGCCCTCACCAGGAAGACGGCCGACGTGGCGATGGTGCTCAAGGTGCACCCCAGCAACTACCGCGTCGAGGGATTCGTCGAAGGCACCGCCGTCGCCCAACTCGCCGAGCTCGGGGTCGTGATCGTGGCCGACATCGGCAGCGGTCTGCTCGACGCTACGTGTCCGTGGCTCAAGGGGCCACCACCCGCATGGCTCGCCGACGAACCCGCTGCCGTGCAGACTCTCGCCGCCGGGGCAGACCTGATCACGTTCAGCGCCGACAAGCTGCTCGGCGGTCCGCAAGCCGGCATCATCGCCGGGTCGGCCGACCTCGTCGCCGCATGCGGCCGGCATCCGCTGGCCCGCGCCCTGCGCCCAGGCGGGCTCACGCTCGCCGCTCTCCAGGCAACCGCCCTTTCGTACCTCCATCGCCGCGCCGCTACCGAGATCCCGTTCTGGCGCATGGTCGCCACACCGGTTGGCGAGCTGCGCACGCGAGCCGAAACGATCGAGGCGCAGTGCCCACAGGCCACGGCCGTGCCCACCGACGCGCTACCCGGTGCGGGTTCCGCGCCCGGCGCCACGATGCCTTCCTACGGGCTCCGCCTCGACGGCGACCACCTCTCCCGACTGCGGTCGCTCGAGCCGCCGATCATCGCCAGGGTTCGCGAAGGCCACACGTACCTCGACCTGCGCTCGGTGGAGCCGAGCGACGATCGGCTACTCGTCGCTGCCGTGTCGTGAGGATGCCGTCGTGAGGATGCCGTCGTGAGGGTCGTCGCCACTGCCGGCCATGTCGACCACGGGAAGTCGTCGCTCGTGCTCAAGCTCACCGGCACCGATCCCGATCGGTTCGCCGAGGAGAAGCGGCGCGGGCTCACGATCGATCTCGGGTTCGCCCACACCACGCTGCCGTCGGGTGAGGGAATCAGCTTCATCGATGTGCCCGGGCACGTGCGCTTCCTCCGCAACATGCTCGCCGGCGTCGGCGGCATCGATGCCTGCCTGTTCGTCGTCGCCGCCACCGAGGGCTGGAAACCGCAGAGCGAGGAGCACCTGCGCATCCTCCAGCTCCTGGGGCTGCGCCACGGGATGATCGCGCTCACCAAGGCCGACCTCGTCGACGACGAGTGGCTGGAGCTGCAGACACTCGACGTGATCGACCGTGTCGCCGGCTCGTTCCTCGCCGACGCTCCGATCATGCCCGTCAGCTGCACCACTGGCAGCGGCGTCGACGCGCTCGTGGAAGAGCTCGATCGACTCGTCGAGCGCACGCGACCGGCGCCCGATCACGATCGCCCGCGGCTGTGGGTGGATCGATCGTTCGCCGCCAAAGGCAGCGGGACCGTGGTGACCGGCACCCTCACCGGCGGCTCGCTGCAGGTCGACGAGTACATCGATGTGGTGCCCGCAGGGCGCAGCGCGCGGATCCGCTCGATCCAGAGCAACGGTCGCACCACCCCGGCGATCGCTGCCGGTCACCGTGTCGCGCTCAACCTGGCGGGCATCGATCATCACGAGATCAGCCGCGGCGACGGCGTGCTCCATCTCGCCCAGTGGCGACCCAGCCGGCGAGTCGACGCCACGCTCGATGTGCTCCAGTCGCTCGACCACGACGTGTCGCGGCGCGGCGCCTACATCGCCTACTTCGGTTCCGGCGAGTGGCCGGCGAAGATCCGCATCCTCGGCCCCGACTCGATCCGGCCCGGGCAGGCCGGAGCGATCCGCCTCCATCTCGCCAGCGCGCTCCCACTCGTGCGTGGCGACCGCTACATCCTGCGCGAATCGGGCCGCAACGAGACCGTCGGCGGTGGCGAGGTGCTCGACGTGGCGCCCGTGCTGCCGGCTTCGAAGGCGGCGCCCGACCACAGCGTCGAGCGGCTGATCGCTGAGCGACGATGGACCACCGTCGACGATCTGCTCGCCCTCACCGGTGAACACGTGCCGCCCACGATCGGAGCGTGGGTCGTGTCGCCGCCGGCGTTGGCCGAGACCACCGACGAACTTCGCTCACGCATCGAAGCTGCCGGGGCGATCGGGCTCGACGTCGCCACGCTCGACGAGCGCGAACGAACCGTGCTGTCCACCCTCGCCGAGTTCCGGGTGGACGGTGGTCGGGCGCTGGCGGCCGACGCCCGCGACGAGTTCGCCGAGCATCCTGTGCTCGAACAGCTCCGCGCCGGCGGAGCATCGCCGCCCGATCCGACCGGAGCCGACCGCACCACCCTCCGCGAGCTGGTGCGGCGCGGGCTGCTGGTGGAGCGCGACGGCATCCACTTCCACCCGTCGGCCGTCGATCAAGCCGCGCGAACCGCGGCCGAGCTGCTGCGGCACGACCCTGAGGGCATCACCATGTCGCAGCTACGTGACGCGCTGGGCGTGTCGCGCAAATACGCGTTGCCGCTGGCCAACGAGCTCGATGCCCGTGGCATCACTCGGAGGCGCGGCGATCTTCGGATCGGCGGTCCGCGCCTCGGCGGCGTTTGAGCGAAGGCACCCGCCTGATCCCACGCCGCCGATCGGTCGGCTCGGCGGCCTCGAGGTCGCGCGCCGCCTTGGCGATGTTCATGTCGTTGGTGATCACTTCGCCGAAGTGCTCGGGATCGGCGAGCAGCCAGCTGTGGCTGCCCTCCACCACGGTGCCGGCCACACCCGACGCCACGCACAGTGCCTCGAACGATTCACGCGGCACGATGCCGTCGCGAGTGGCCCAGATGATCGTGATCGACAGGTCGTGGTCGCGCAGCACTTCGAGCTCGCTGCGCAGGTCGGCCCGCCGCGCCAGGTTGGCCACCTTCACCATCGCCTTCGGGTGCCGAACCAGGTTCGGTAGCAGGTCCTCGACGATCACCGGCACCACACGGGTGGCCTGCCGGATCGGCCAGATGTCGCTCGGGAAGTGAAGCCCCCAGTCCCACAGCGGACGCTCGGCGATGGAGCGCAGCCGCGAGCCGTTGCGCCACGACGACCCGCCGACCGAGTTCACCAGCACCAGCGAGCGCACCCGGTCACGGTGATCGTGGGCCAGCCGGACGGCGACCGCTCCGCCGAACGAGTGGCCAACCACCACGGCCGGCTCTTCGAGCTCGAGCGCGTCGAGCACGTCGACCACCCACTCGGCGTAGCCGCTGAGCGAGAACGAAGCATCCGGCAGGTCGCCACTGCCCCCGAAGCCGGGCATCGCCGGGGCGATGACCCGACAACCCTGGGCGGCGATGGTTTCGACGACGTCGCGGTACGTGTGCTGGGCGAGCGCCCAGCCGTGCAGCAGCACCACGGGCATCCCCTGCCCGGCCACGCTGTAGGCCGCTGGACGGCCTTGAACCCAGGTGCGCTTGTCGACAGCGATCACCCTTGGTGGTCGTCCGCCGTTCGAACTCGTTGAGGCCACCCCAGACTCCGTGTGGTTTGCTGGTTCTGCGAGCGTACCCGAGGTGCTACGCGGTGGCCGGGGATGAACGGCAGGTGAACTTCGCGTCGCGTTCACGATTCCGACGTGGCGGGTCGCCGTTCGCGATAGTCGCGGGCGCCGCCGGCCTCGGGCTCGACCTCCAGCGTGACGCCGTCGATGGCGACGACTCGAACCGCATCGCCTGCCTTCAGCGGTGTGGCCCGATTGGTGCGGGCGCGCCAGCGGGCGTTGGCGACGGTGACCACACCCTCGGGCGCGACATCGCCGACCGCGGTGCCGAGCTCGCCGATCATCCATTCGCGACCGATCGTCGGTGTGGCGAAACGGGTGCGCACCATCGATGGCATGCCGACGATGAAGGTGAGCATCATCCCGCCGATGCCGACCAGCAACGTGAGCCAGCCGACGCGCAGCGATGTGCCGGGCAGCGGTTCGAAGAGGAACCAGCTGCCGAGGATGACGAACACGATGCCGACCCCGGTCCAGAACCTGGGGATGCCCACCTGCACGTCGATCGCGAACGCGATCAGCGCGGCGACGATGAGAGCCACGGCCCAACCCCTGGCCGGCAGTTCGGCGAGTCCGAAGAACCCGAAGAACGTGCAGACCGCCCCGACCGCCCCGGCGATCCCGACACCGGCGGTGAAGAACTCGAACACCAGCAACGCCAGCCCGATCAGCACCATCAGGTAGGCGACCGGCGGGCTGGCCACGGTGTGCATCAACTGGTTGACGAGCCCGAGCTTGGAGAACCTCACGAGCGTGGCCCGCAGCTCGGAACCACCTTGGTCGTCGACCCCCTCCGAAACAGTGTCGAGCACGACTCCATCGACCCCGACGCGGTCAACCGCGACGCCATCCATCGCCAGCACCATGCTGCGAATCGTCGGCACGCCGACATCGGGCGTGTCGAGGCGCAACGCGCCGAGGCTGCGCGCCTCTTGGAAGCTGAGCGAACCGTGGCGCAGGCGCGACTCGGCCGGCCCGAAGCTGACGCCGCGCCCGTCGGCGGTCTCGATCTCGAAAAGGGGGCCGGTGTGGCCGACCCTGCTGCCACTGACCATTGCGGTCACATCGGCAACGCCCATCAGCTGAGCCGGCGCGCCGTAGAGGCGCGCGCTCCGCGCCGGGCCTACCCAGATGCCGATCGGCACCGGCGCGTCGGCGACGCGCTGCACCAGCTGGCGCATCTCGCGGTCGGACACGACGGCGCCGCCGGAGTTGACCTGCAGGATCAGCGCCTGCGACCCGTTCCCGGCGGCCCGCTCGATGGCGGCGTCGATCGCGTCCACCACGATTCCGTCGAACAGCCCGCTCACCTGGAGCACGTCGACCGGGGCAAGCGCCGAGTCGGTACCCGAGTCTGTACCGGAGTTCGTGCCGGAGCCGATGCCGGTGTCGGGGGGAGCCGCGGCGGCCGTTGCCGACAACGCCAGTACGCCGCCCACCACGAAGGGGGCGGCCAGAACGACAATGGCTAGTCTGCGCACAAGTGCCTCCGAAGCGCCTGGATCCACGAGAGTTCTTCAGCACCACCCGGCTGGTCATCGTGGCCGGAAAGGGCGGTGTCGGGAAGACAACGGTAACGGCAGTTCTGGCGCGTGCGGCAGCCGACTGCGGACTTCGCGTGCTGGTGGTCGACCTGGATGGGAAGCCGACGTTGGCCGAACTCACCCCAGGTCTCACCCACCTGTCGCTGACCGCGCCGAGTGCGCTCGCCGAGTACCTCGAGACGCATGGCCTCCGCCGCATCGCCAAGCGGCTGGCCAGCAGCGGAGTGATCGACGTGGTGTCGACGGCTGCCCCTGGAATCGACGACATCGTCGTGCTCGGCAAGCTCAAGCAGTTGGAGCGGGCCGGTGAGTACGACCTGATCGTGGTCGACGGACCGGCGGCGGGGCATGCGATCACGTTCCTGATGGCGGCCAGAGCGCTGCTCGACACCGTCCGCGGCGGCCCCGTGCACACCCAGGCCGCCGACGTGCTCGAACTGCTCGTCGATCCGGCTCGATGTCAGGTGGTGCTGGTCACCGTGCCCGAGACCACCCCAGTGAACGAGCTGGTCGACACGGCGTACGCACTCGAGGAACGGGTGGGCATCCAGCTCGGGCCGATAGTGGTGAACGGCGTCGATGAAGGCGACACGTTGGAGCTCGACGGGGAGACCGACGCAGTTCTCGCCGACGCGGCCCGTTTCCGCAACGGCAGGCGAGCCACGCACCGACGCGAGCTCGCTCGACTCGACGAAGTGCTCGCCCTCGAGCAGATGCGCCTGCCGCTGCTTCCCAGAACCGGACTCACCTCGGCCGACATCGACACGCTTGCCCAGGCGATCGCGTGAACTCGCTCACCGAAGCGCTGTCGGGCGACGTCATCATCTGCTGCGGATCGGGTGGAGTCGGCAAGACCACCGTTGCCGCGGTGATCGGGTTGGAGCTGGCCCGGCGCGGCCAGCGCGTGGTGGTGGTGACGATCGACCCGGCCAAGCGGCTCGCCGACGCCCTCGGTGTGACCGCTGCCCCCGGGACGAAGGGTGGCCTCGGTAACGAACCCACGCGGCTGGTGCTGCCGGGCACCCCGACGACCGGTGAGCTGTGGGCGGCGATGCTCGACCCGGCCGCGACCTTCGACGGCCTCGTTCGCCAGACCGCCCCGTCGCCCGAACGCGCCGAGCGGATCCTCGCCAACCCGTTCTACCGCAACATCGCCGGCGCGTTGAGCGGCACGCAGGAGTACATGGCGGCCGAGCGTCTCTACGCCCTGCACAGCGATCCCCGTTTCGACGTGGTCGTCGTCGACACGCCGCCCAGCCGTCATGCGCTCGACTTTCTCGAGGCGCCGAGCACGCTCGCCCGTTTCCTCGATCACCCGGTGTTCAAGCTCTTGATGGTGCCCGCCCGCCGTGGCCTGAGCGTGCTGAACGTGGCCGCCCAACCCGTGCTGCGATCGATCGGCAAGGTGGTCGGCGGCGCCGTGCTCGCCGACGCGATCGCGTTCTTCCAGGCGTTCGATGGCATGGAGGCCGGGTTCCGCGATCGAGCCGGTGCAGTGATGGCACTGCTCCGTTCGGAGACGTCGCGCTACGTCCTGGTGGCATCGCCGCAGAGCGACACCGTCGACGAGGCGCGATTTTTCGCCGACCGGCTCCACCAGGCCTCACTGCGCGTCAGCGCGCTGATCGTGAACCGGAGCACGCCGACGTTCCCGAAGCCCGCCGTGCCGCGACGGAAGGCCGACGCCGCGCTGTGGGCCAACCTCGACGAGCTCGAATCGATGGCCACTGCGGAACACGAGCACCTCGCGGCGCTAGCAGGGCAGGTCGACGATGCACCTGTCGCGTGGGTCCCGCTGCTCTCCGACGACGTGCACGACCTTGACGGCCTGGAGCTGGTGCGGGCTCTGCTCTTCGGGTCGGGGGTGGCGGGATAGCCTGCTCCACGTGCACATCCTGGTTGCCACCGACGCCGACTACGTCCTCGACGAGATCACGGCCGCCCTGTCCGATCCCGAAACGTCGTTCACCGTGTGCCGCAACGGCCGCGACGTGTGCGACGTCGTCAAGCGGCGCCCACCCGATCTCGCCATCGTCGACCTGCAGATCGGATCGATGGGCGGCATGGCCGTCACGATGGCGCTCCGCCTCGACGAGAGCTCCGGCCTGCTCCCCCACGTGCCGGTGCTGATGCTGCTCGACCGACGCGCCGATCTGCACCTCGCCAAGCGCAGCGCGGCCGACGGGTGGGTCGTCAAGCCGCTCGACGCGCTCACCCTGCAGCACGCCGTCGCCGCGGTGCTGGCCCCGGAACCCGAACCCGAACCCGAACCCGAGGTGCCCCCGCCGCCACTGCCGAGACGGCCGCCGAAACGGCCGAGGAAGAAGCGGTCGCAGCCGGATAGAGTCCACGACTGCACTTACGGGGTGTAGCGCAGCTTGGTTAGCGCGCCACGTTCGGGACGTGGAGGCCGGGAGTTCAAATCTCCCCACCCCGACCATTCGTTGATGGGCAGCACCACCCGAGCCGGGGCGCCAGCTGACGGCTGGGCTCATCGCCGAGGTCCACGACAGGGCGATGAGCACCGAGACGCGACCCAGGGCTCCCAGGTGGTGCGACCAGCAAGAACGGGAGCAACCCGGACGCAACGGAGCATCAGCCGCACCGTTGATACCCATCTGTGGCGCTTATAGTGCAGAGCGCTATAAGCGCCACAGATGGGTATACTTCCCGCCATGGATCGTGTGAGAAACCCCTTCAACCCGGGCGCAGGCACGCGGCCCCCACTTCTCGTCGGCCGCGATCCGCAGCTCGAAGCGATGACCGTCGCAATCAGGCGCCTGGCTCTAGGAAGGTTCGAACGCAGCATGCTCCTCACGGGGCTTCGAGGCGTCGGAAAGACGGTGTTGTTGAACGAGTTCGGGTCGATTGCCGAACGGGAAGGCTGGGTACGAGCTCACCTTGAGGCCACAGAAGATATTCGCCTTCCAACCGCTCTCGCTGGCATTACTCGGCGTGTGCTGCTCGAGTTGAGTCTGAAGGAGCGATCAAAGGATCGGGCACGAAGAGCGCTCGGGGTCCTCCGCAGCTTCATCAAGGTTCACGTACCGCTGGGCGATGCAGGCACCCTCACGATTGACTTCGAGTCATATCCTGGCCAGGCGGATTCAGGCCAGCTCGACGGTGATCTCGCTGGGCTGTTCACCGAGCTGGGCGAGACCGCCCGCGCCGCCGGTGTTGGTGTTCTCATCACCATCGACGAGATCCAGTACCTCCCGCGAGCTGAGCTGTCGGCGTTGATCGTCGGTCTGCACCGAATCTCGCAGCTGGGCCTTCCCGTGCTCGTCACTGGTGCCGGCTTGCCTTCCCTTCCTGGGCTGGCGGGCGAAGCTCGGTCGTACGCCGAAAGACTCTTCACCTACGTCAACATCGGAACACTCGACCCACCCGACGCCAGGAGGGCCCTGGTGCAGCCAGTCGAGGATGAAGGCGCGAGCTGGCACGCGGAAGCCATCGATTTGGCATTGCGTGACACAGAGGGATACCCGTACTTCCTGCAGGAGTTCGGAAAGCAGGCGTGGAACGTTGCAGGTGGACCAGAGATACAGCCGACAGAGATGCAATCGGCCACAACGCTCGCTATCGATGACCTGGACCGGGGCTTCTTCCGAGCGCGAGTCGACAAGACGACCGATGCGGAACGCGAGTACCTGCGGGCGATGGCTTCGCTGGGGGGATCAGGGCCGTACAGATCCGGGGATGTGTCGCGGAGGATGGGCAAGAGGACGACGCAAACCGGGCCGGTGCGAGACAGTCTGATCAAGCGCGGGCTCTGCTACGCACCTCGTCACGGCGAACTCGCCTTCACCGTGCCTATGTTCGACGCCTTCGTACGACGGTCGCTCTGAACTTGCATGCCTCCGAGCCGACGCATCCGCACTGTTGAGCGGCGCTCACCGCCCTGCGCCTACTCGACTCTCGGCCAGCGTTGGTCTGTTCCATGCGCCGAGCTCATCGCCAACGCCTTGCCGGCGTCACGGTGCGAGCCGGAATGGGGGGTACCGGTCGGTCACGAGAGTGAAGGCGTAGCCCTCCACTCGGCTCTCCCAGCGCAGCACTCCGACGACGTAGCCGAACAGACGATGGGGGTAGCGACCGGTGAACACGACGACGAACCATGCGCCTATCGATGCCAGGATCACGCCGACCATCAGCACGGCAAGGATCAAGTAGTGCGGTATCGCCAGGAACCACTTCACCAGCGGCAGCCAACGATTCAGGTCGCGTTCCGCGTCGGGGTAGTCGACGGTCAGATGGACTCCTTGTTCCAACTCAGTCGACGGATACCGATCGTCGAGCAACAGCGCGTAGCTGAACGCTCTGGTCTCGAAGCGCTTCAACTCGACGTGCCAGTCGAACCACCAGCGCGGGTACTTCCGTCGAAAGAGCAGCATCAGGCCCACCGGCAGGGTCAGCAACCCCGACGAGCGGCCCCAGCTGACGAGACAGACGACGACCATGATCGGCAGCGCGGTGAAGGCACGCAAAGCTGACGTGGCACGGTTCAGCTCGCGATCGGGGTAATCGATCTCCAACCGAACGGGATAGCTCGTGGAGGCGGTCGCGATCGTCATGCGTCGACCAGTTCTTCGTCGCGCCCCGCGATCGCCGTTGCTCCGACTTCCCACTCGGGTTCGGGCAACCCGGCCTCGCCGTCGATGTCGATGGTCGGCAGCAGTCGATCGAGCCAGCCCGGCAGCCACCAGTTGGCGTTGCCCATCAACTTCATGGTCGCCGGCACGAGCACCATCCTCACGATCGTCGCGTCGACGAAGATCGCAGTGGCCAGACCGAGGCCCATCATCTTCGTGGTCGGATCCGGACCGAGGGCGAACCCGACGAACACCGAGATCATGATCAACGCGGCCGAGGTGATCACCCGGGCCGTGACGGCGATGCCGTGGATCACCGATGCATCGTTGTCGCCGGTGACCAAGTACTCCTCACGCACCCGTGACAGCAGGAACACTTCGTAGTCCATGGAGAGCCCGAACAGGATCGCGAACATGAACATCGGGATGAAGGCGAGCACCGGCACGGTCGATTCCAGACCGATGAGGTCCTTGCCCCACCCCCATTGGAACACCATCACCAACCCGCCGTACGCGGCCCCGATGCTCAACAGGTTCATCACCGCGGCCTTCAGTGCGACCACCACTGATCGGAACACGAGGGTCAGCAACAGGAACGACAACACGATCACCGCGGCCATGAACAATGCGAGCCGGTCGCTGACACGATTGCCGATGTCGCCGAAGGTCGCGGTCTGACCGCCGACGTGGGCGCGGGCCTGACTTCCTGCAAGCGCGGCCGGAATCACCTCGGCGCGTAGGCGATCGACCGTCGCGAATGTGGCGTCGTCCTGCGGCGCCGAGCTCGGGAACGCCGCCATCGTCGCGACCCCGGCGGCGATGTTCACCTGCGGTTCGGTCACCGACGCGATGCCGCGGTCGGCCCCGATCGCGGCGCGCAGCGGTTCGACCACGCTCGAGTCCGCGGAGACGTCGATCGCGATCAACAGCGGCCCGTTGACGCCAGGGCCGAAACCATCGGCGACGAGGTCGTAGGCCCGCCGCTCGGTACGACTCCGTGGCAGCGACCCCTCGTCGGGAAAGCCGAGACGCAGCGAGAGGACGGGCGCCGTCACGGCAAGGAGCAGAACCGTGACTCCGATGGCGTACCCCCACGCATGCCTCGCCACGTGACGACCCCAACGTTGCCAAGCGGCGCTCACCGTGGCAGCCGGTGGGCGCGCCCGACGTCGTCGAGCACCCCAACCGTTGATCCGGTGCCCGGCGAGGCCGAGGAACGCCGGAAGCAACGTGACGGACGCGACCACCATCAGCAAGACGGTGACCGAGATGGCGATGCCCGCCGACGTCATGGCTGGAACACCGGCAACCGCCAGACCGAGGATCGCGATGACGACGGTTCCGCCGGCGAAGATCACCGCCTGGCCGGCGGTCGCATTCGCTCGACCGACGGACTCCTCGATCGTCATGCCGCGCGCCAGGAACTCGCGATGGCGGGTGACAACGAACAAGGCGTAGTCGATGCCTACCCCCAGGCCCACCATGCTGGCGATCTGCGGCGCCCAACTGGGGATCTCGATCAGGTAGGTGACCAGCGACATCGAGCTGACACCGAGCGCGAGACCGAACAAGGCGAGCCCGATCGGGAGGCCCATCGCGATCAGCGAGCCGAACGCCAACAGCAGAATGACGACCGCGGCGAAGAGGCCGATCACCTCACTCATGCCGGTCGTCGGTTCCTGGAAGGCGAAGAACAGATCGCCGCTGAGCTCGATCTGCAACGGCGATCCCTCGCGGGCATCCGCCGCAGATTCCTCGAGGCGCTCGAGGTCGTCGGCACTCAACTCATCGAGCAAGCGGTACTGCACCCGGATCAGCGCGACCCGCCCATCGGGCGACACCGAACCGCTCGCCGCCGCCGACTCCGGCCCAGCCGCCATCGCACCAGCAGGATCACTCGTGCCGAGCACGTTGGGCAGGCCGTTGACCTTCGCCTGGACGCCCGCGAGCGCAGCCCGCGCAGCCTCCGAGTCGAAGAACGTCGAGCCATCGAGCGGCGTCACGACCACCTGCGCGGTCGGCCCGGCCGAATCCGACTGGGCCGCCGTGAGCAGGTCGAGCGCGGCGGTCGAATCGAGGCCAGGGGCTTCGAACGAATCCTCCAGTTCACGACCGAACGACACTGAAGCGGCGATCACCACCACCGCCACGATCAACCAGGCAGCCACGACGGCCAGCGGTCGGCGGGCCGCCAGCCGCCCCAATCGGTACAAGGCACCCCAGATGGCTCGCCCAGTTCAGACCGCCCGACCGACGTCGGGCGAAGTCCACGGACGCATCCTGGCGAGCATCCGCGGCAGCAACATCGGCCCTTCGGTCGAATGTCAGTGAGCCGATCGGTGGAGATGACGACCGTACTTTTGGCCGATCCGCTGCACCGTCGAGGTCCCTAAGCTGCCGGCGTGGCGATCGACGCGGTCCGACAGCTCTGGGCGGAGCCCCGCGTACCGAATGCACCGAAGCGGGTGTGGCGCGACTGGGTGCTCGTCGGCGCGCTGGTGCTGGCGGCGGTTCTCGAAGCGATCTTGCGCACGAACCTCGGGTGGCCACTGCTCGCGATGATGCTCGGCTCGGGTTCCGCCATCACCATGTTGTGGCGCCGCTCACACCCGCTCGCCGTGATCGCGGTCGCGTTCGCCGCTCACGCAGTGAGCGATGTCGTCACGTTCTTCGGGGCCGAACGCTCGGCGCTGCTGTACAGCTCCGCGGCCCTGGCGATCCTGCCCTATGCCCTCGTTCGTTGGGCGTCGGGGCGGGCCTGCGCGATCGGCATGTCGATGATGATCGTCGCTCATGTCCCCCATGGGCCCAACGCCGTCAGCAATCTCGGTGAAGCTGCAGGGGGCGCACTCTTCTTCCTCCTGCCGGCGGCACTCGGGGCCGCGGTGCGCTATCGCACCACCGCCAGGCTTCGCGAGACCGACCAGGTGAAGCTGCGCGAGCGCGAACAGTTGGCGCGCGAACTGCACGACACCGTCGCGCATCACGTCTCGGCGATAATCATCCAGGCTCAAGCCGGCCGCACCGTGGCCGCGACCAATCCCGCTGCCGCGGTGAACGTGCTCGAAGTAATCGAAGCCGAGGCATCGCGGACGCTCGCCGAGATGCGCTTCATGGTGAGCGCACTCCGCCAAGGCGAAGACCCCGACCTCACCCCGCAACGCGGCGTGGCCGACATCACCCGGCTCGCCCGTCCGGTCGGCACATCACCCACGATCGACGTGCAACTGTCCGGCGGCCTCGACGACCTCCGACCATCGGTCGGCGCGGCCGTCTACCGAATCGCCCAGGAATCGATCACCAACGCGGTCCGTCACGCGCGACACGCCACCCGCGTCGCCGTGGTGGTCGCCGGCGACGACGAAAACGTCCGCCTCACCGTCCACGACGACGGCGACCCAGCCACGTTCGGCACGAACTCGTCGTTGGGCTACGGGCTCATCGGGATGAAGGAACGCACGAAGCTCCTCGGCGGCACCCTCGAAGCCGGCCCTGCCCCGGACCGCGGCTGGACCATCACTGCCGTGCTGCCCAGGAACGGCGCCACCACGTGACAATTCGGGTGATCGTCGCCGACGATCAACACCTGATCCGCACCGGGCTGACGATGATCCTCGATGCCCAGCCCGACATCAAGGTGATCGGCGAAGCGGCCG